>CALCMJ010000077.1 GCA_937967615.1 uncultured Saprospiraceae bacterium | reverse complement strand
GTATTAAAATTTCCAAATGCTTCAAGATCTGTATATACAAAATACTCTGGAGAATAAAAAAAGACATTCCCATAATCTGATATCTCAATACCAGGAGACCAAAAATGCAATTGGTTATTTTCTACTAATCCATGTTTCTCTTGAATTATACTGAACTTTTCATTTTCAGTATTTAGAATCGCCAAACCATTTCTTGTTCCTACCCAAACATGCTTAGCTCCATCTTCTTCAACACAATATAATCGATCAGAAGGTAGGCCATCTTCAACTGTGTAAATTTTATAATCATCTTGACTATTCAAATCTACTTTTAAAAGACCTTTGGTCATACTCGTAACAAACATAAGATCATCATTTGTAATCACGAATTCATTGCTGGAAGCTTGTAAAAAATCCATAACAACTTTATGTGCTGAGCTATACGGTGTTACAGTTTCCTTTTGAGGATTAATTTTGAACACATTAAAGTGTGAAGACAACCAGATATTCCCCCGACTATCTTCAGCCAAATCAGATGAATAATCATCTTTAATATCTGCATCTCCTTTAAAAATATCTTCGCGTTTGTATCTATGCTTTACTTTGAACGAAGGAACTTCGATATGTAGCAACTCACTAAAGTTGTCTATTATCCAGAGACTCCCATCCTTGCTTTCCATCATTTTACTTGTTCTAGGTGCTTTACCTTTTTGGAGGAATGGCAGTTCTATTTCTTTTAAAATCTTTTGTTTGTTATCATATTCAAATATCTTTCCAGCCACAGATAATAGTATTCTACCATTTTGAAGTTTTATTATTTCCCAAACAGGAATCACTCTGGTCATGTGTTCCCAAAGGGTGGAAATTTTTCCGTTGAGTAGTTTTACATTTGAAATATTTTCAATTGTCTGTTCCTTTATATTTGATACATATAATCCATCCGCTAAAATAGACCCAACAAGGACTGTTTTCTCGTCTATTTGTTTCCAATTAATAGAATGCATTTCGTCTGTAATGCTTTCATATGATTTTCGGGGTGGCAATTTGATTTTACGCACTTTTTGAAATTCAGGATTAAAATAGGAGATGCCTTCAGTTCCACCAATCCAAAATGATCCATCTTTATCTCTAAATGCCTTAGAGTACCTTCCTTTAAGAATAGATTGTTTACTTTCTGGATCTCTTTGGAAATACGTATGCTTTTTTGTGTCCAGATTTGCATAACCAAATCCGTTTGATGGGGAAAATATCCAAATTTCGTTTTCTGATTTTTCCCAAGTGTTGTAAACAGTATTTACATTATCTTTATAAGGAAGAAATTCTTTGTCATCATAATATGTCCAGCTATCTGCAGCTGGGTCATGATATTGCGCACCATATAAACCTCCACCTACCCATAACCTTCCATCATCATCTTGTCTTGCATCCCAAAGGCTAGTTGTTCCGTAATTATATATACCTGTGAGTGTTTTTGTATGATAAAATACTTTTTTGTTTGATTTGTAATAAGAAAGCAATCCTCCTCTGGTGAGTATCCATAATTTATCCTTTTGAAACCTATCTTGATATAAACTATAGATGGTATTTAAATCCCCTGGGTGCTCACCTACTAAATGATCTCTAGGAAATAGTATTTCTATTTCTTTAGTTTGACGATCAAGAATCAACAAGCCTGTTTCTGTCCCTACATAAACAAAGTCCTCATCAGAGGCCGTATCAAAAGCAGCATTATTTGTAAGTCTTTTTGTAACGGGAAGCGTGTAGGAATTCACTTCATAATTCTTAGGATCTACAGACATTAATACACCCGTTGTGCCGCAGAGCCAGAAAACACCTTCATGGTCTTTCCTAATCCGAAATACATCTTTGTCTCCTACTAAATTCTTATCGTCAACAAGGTCTCTCAGAGATAATAAATGGTGGCCATCATAACGATAAAAGCCATCATCTTTGGCAATCCAAATAAAAGAGTAATCATCTTGATGCACAGAGGTAACATTCTTGATTTCAACGTTACCGAGTTCAGTAATTTGTTCAAATGTTTGTCCAAAAACATTATGAATCGTAGTTACCAGTAATAGGATTACACCAAGTCTCATTGCATACAGAATATAGATAAATGTAGTGAAATAGCTTATGTATTGCCAATGAACATTGATTTTATTAATCCCAGCTTACTATTTGGCTAATATCATTGAGTATTAAGAAATCAAATACTAATCAGAAGCACTGAATTTCACTAGATGTTTGCCTTTTTGCTCATTCCGTTAGGAAGAAGAATTTAGATATGCTATTTTGTACATATGATTACAACTATCCTAATAGACGATGAAAAGCATTGTAACGAAACACTAAAAATAGAGATCGCAAGACACTGTCCTGAACTTCAAATTCTGGGTGATTATACTTCCGGAAAAGAAGGTGTGGCAGCCATTAAAGAACTCAGTCCCAATCTAGTTTTTCTAGATATAGAGATGCCATGGATGAATGGGTTTGAGGTACTCAAACAGTTTGATACTTTAAATTTTGATGTCATTTTTATTACGGCCTATGACACTTATGCGATCCAGGCGTTTAGATATAGCGCTGTTGACTATCTTCTAAAACCAATAAAAATAGATTTATTAAAAGAAGCTGTTGCTAAGGTTGCAAAAAACAGAAGTCATGAACTTCCTAACTTACAACTCGAAACTTTACTTTATAATCTAAAAGAAAATAATACGAATAACAAAGTTGTTTTTTCCACCAGTGATGGATTAGAGATAGTGGATACAAGTACGATATATCGTTGTCAATCCGATAACAACTACACAAATGTGTACATGGACAATGACAATAAACTTTTTTTATCCAAGACATTAAAAGAGGTGGAATTAATGTTAGAATCTTCTAAATTCCTACGAGTACATCAGTCTCATTTGGTGAATATAGATTTTGTGAAAAAATTTGTGAAGTCAGATGGAGGATATCTCCAAATGAAAAATGGTGATCAAGTCAGTGTTTCTAAAAGCAAACGTGATCATTTATTAGCAAGACTAAATAGTTTTAAAGCAATTTAGAAGTTCTGCATAAGCCTTTTTAGATTCAAAAGCCTGAAGGGACGACACTTTATAATTTCTTTCTCTATCCAAATTTTGTAAACAAATAGATAGTGTCGTCCCTTCAGGACTCAAAAATATGTTTCCGTTTATAGATGGGTTCTACCCATCTATCTTGAGCGCTCGTCCCTTCAGGATTAAATTGTGTTTATTCCATTTTCCAACTTAGCTTTATTCAAAGAAATAAATTACCGTTTAAAGTCTACTCTTTCCGTTTGTAGTCAATAAGTATCCACATGCATTTTTAAAAATTTCCAATTCTAACTGAAAACGTCCAAATTCAAGTTTGCACTCGCCAGGCTCTAAAGCCATCCTTACAATGCTAACAAAAGATTGATATTAGTATTGGATACAATACTCAATTCCATATAGACTGATTATCCTCCATGCGAGGTTCTCAAAAACAAATTTTAACAGAAGTGTCCAGTTATTGAATTTATCAGTTTCTCATTTTGAGAAGGACAGATTTTAATCTACAGCACTTGGTTAGGCTGTCCTTCCTTTTTTAATGAAGGTATTAAAAGCAGAAAAAAGCAAATATGGAACAATTCAAAGGGCTTATCGTATTATTTCTTATAGGAATATTTCTTCAGCTCTCTTCTATTTCTCATGCTCAAGATATTGGGAATATTATAAAACAGGATCCTTTTAAACTCTCAGGTAATTTGAGTATTGGTGCAAACATGTATCAAAGTTCTAGGGAAATAGATCGTAGATCACCCTACTCTTACTATATCCAAGGAAGTCCTACTTTTTCGTTTTATGGTGTAACTATACCAGTTGTACTTTCTATTCGTGATAGCAAGTTTAATTTTTCAAAGCGCGTAAATCGCATAGGAATGAACCCCAAATACAAATGGGCACAATTATTCTTTGGCTCAAATAGCTTTCAGTTTTCTCCATATACCCTCTCTGGGCAAAATATAAATGGCATAGGCGTTAAACTCACACCTGGGAAGTTTAAATTTACCGCAATCCGTGGTACTATGAAAAATCTCCTACCACAGTTAGATAGTTTGATTTATGGAAAAGATCTTCTACCCATTTATCAAAGAAAAGCTTTAGGGCTTCAGTTAGGTTTCAATTCTTCAGTAGCAAATATAGAACTCTCTGCATTTAAGGCAAAAGATCAGTTAGACCCTCCTGTAATGATAAGCGATAGCCTATTGGATATACTTACTCCTGAAGAAAACCTTGTAGTGGGAATAAAAGCAGAAAGCACGATTGCGAACATGTTTAGTGCAGGGGTTAATTTAGGTGGTAGTGTATTTACAGGTGATCATACAAATGAATTAGTCAAGATAGAAGAACAATATCAAAAACTTACTCAAGCGACGTTAGAACCTACTGTTTCTACCCGTTTTCACTTTGCGGGAGATGTGTTTGGTCGAATAAATATTAACGGATTTAATCTGGGAATAAAGTTAAAGCAAGTAGACCCTTTCTATAGATCCTTAGGGGTATTCTATATGCAAGACGATTATAGAAATATCACTTTAAATACGCGATTCCCATTACTGAATAGGAAACTTTCGATAGCTGCCTCCTATGGTATCCAAAAGAACAATCTTAAAGAATTTAGAAAAAGAACCAATAAACGCAATATCCAATCATTTCAAATGAATTACAATTCAGGTTCTATTTTCAGTATAAGTGCAAATTATTCAAATTACTCGCAGGATCAATCCGCAGGTTTAGTATCTGTAGATGATACACTACGCTATGCTCAGGTTTCAAAAAATATTTCAGTTTCGCCAAAATTCATATTTACTGGCAATGGAAGGACGCAATCTGTAATCATTTCTCTAACACAATTTGGGCTTGATGATCTTAGCAATTTTCATGATACTCCAAGAAGTACTACTTCTAGAATTATGAATGTCAATTACGGAATTAAATGGAAAGAATCTGGCTTAGGTCTTAAGCTGGCTGGGAATTACAATACAAACGAAAGTATTGGAATAGAAAGTAAACGTTATGGTGGAACACTCGGTGTGCAAAAGAAATTTAACAAGAAAGCGTCTGCATCTTTATCTAGCACTTATAACCTTAGAAGTTCTGATGGAGCAAGTTCTGGCTCTGTTATTAGTTCCAGATTATCTCTAAAGATTAGTCCTAAAAAGAAACATCGATTCAGTTTAAACATTGGAAATGTAATCAGAATGTTTTCTACTAAAACAAATGTCAATGACATTCGTGCCAATACCTCTTATACTATGTCATTTTAAAATTTAATGTCAAATCAAATGAACACTCTAAAACAAATAATACTAAGCTTAACTGTTCTTTGCTATTGTTCAGTAACAGTAAAAGCACAAGATTTGCCAGTCTCTCTTGATTTAATACTACCTCCACCCTATTCTATTTTCTTGGATGAGTATATAGAATATGATGGCAATTTGGTAATGACGCTCACAAATACCAATCTGCAAGATACGATGCATCTATTTTTTGATGCTACTATTACAGGTGACAATGGTTTAATTATGACTACGAATGAGGATTCTCAACCGCCAGAACCACTTACCTTAGAACCAGGAGAAGTAAAAATAATATCAGGTTCAGAATTCGCTGACTTGTTCTTAGGGTTTAATGAAGATGATATCAATATAGATGGTGTGTCTCCTGACCT
>CALCMJ010000076.1 GCA_937967615.1 uncultured Saprospiraceae bacterium | reverse complement strand
TACCAGTGGTTAGATGAAACGTTGACAGCGATACCAGGAGCGACAAATACGAGTTTGATGGTAACAAGTCCTGGAACGTATTACATGCAAGCAATGGATAGTGCCAATGGTTGTGAGAATATTGACACAATAGAAGTGATAAGTATAGTAGATATTCCTGATGCAAATGCTGGATCAAATCTAGTATTTGGATGTAGCGATGAAAGTCTGATCATATCAGGAGCAGGCTCAGAAGTAGGAGCAGGAATAGAATATACATGGACAACGCCAGATGGAAACATACTAGGAAATGCGGACCTACAAGATGTAGAAGTGACAGCGACTGGAATGTATATAATCGAAGTGTTTAACACAGTGAATGGATGTATGAATACAGATTCAGTGTTTGTAATGCCAAACAATGATATCCCAGTAGAAGTGGATTATGAGGTGAATGCACCATGTGAAGGGGAGAGTAATGGTCAGATGATAATACACGATATAGTAGGAGGTCAAAGTCCTTATAGCTATACAGTGAATGGCTTTACATCGCAAAGTGGGATCATAAGTAATCTATCACCAGGCTCTTATTCCTTGGAAGTAGTAGATGCAGATGGATGTTCATTGTTACTAGACTTTGAGATTCCAGAAAACTCAGGAGCAACAGTTGAGATTACAGGAGATATTTTATTGGAATATGGAGAAACTACAACATTGCAAGTGATTACAAACCTGACGCCTGATGATATCGTAATGGTAGAATGGGTTCAAGACAGTATTGTAAGCTGTCTCGATAATGATTGTTTAGAGATACTAGTGGACACTGAATTTTCTACAAATATTTATGTGACCATTACAGATATAAATGGATGCGAATATCGGGCTGGTATTTCTATAATTGTAGACATTGACGAAGACATATATGTACCTGAAATCTTCTCACCTAACAATGATGGTCAGAATGATATATTTTTCATAGGTGCTGATGAAAAAATTACTCAAATTGACGAATTGTTAATTTTTGATAGATGGGGAGAACTGGTGTATTCTTTGGAAAACTTTTTACCAAATGATCCAACATTAGGCTGGGATGGAACATTTAAAGGACAAAACGTTGTCCCAGGAGTGTATGTGTTTAGTTTAAAATATGGGACTATTTTTGGCGGTCAGAAGAGAAAGCATGGGGATGTGACGGTATTAAGATAAGTCAAACTTACATTTTGGACGTGAATCACTCATTTATGATCGTTTTTATGAACTTTGATACATGATAATTATAGGTTTACAAATCACCATTATATTGTGAATAATCCAATAAATCCCTTACATTTGCAGTCCTTTTGAAAATTATTAATAATGGAAGTAATTAGTTTTTCGGCTAAACCAAGAGAATCTGTAGGAACTACAGGATCAAGAAGAACCAGAAAAGAAGGTCTTATTCCGGCTGTCATGTATGGCGGTACTGAAGTAAAGCACTTTACTGTAGAAAAGAAGCAGGTTAAATCTCTTATCTATACCCCTGAATTTAAGATCGCAGAGGTAGAAATAGATGGAGCTACGCATAAGTGTATAATTAAAAATATACAGATGCATCCAATAACTGATAATTTAATCCATTTAGATTTTCTTCAATTAGTTGATGGTAAACCTGTGAAATGCGAAATTCCAGTGAAATTTACTGGAGTAGCACCAGGAGTAAAAGAAGGTGGCAAGTTCCAGCAATTAATCAGAAGAGTAAAAGTTAAATCTAATCCTGAGAGTCTTGTAAACGAACTCATGATAGATATTTCTGAACTTACTTTGGGAGGATCAGTTAGAATAAAAGATATAATAGCTAGTGACGGCATAGAGATAATGTCAAATCCTAGTATGCCAGTTGCAAGTGTCATTGTGCCTAGGGCTGCTAAAGTAGAGGTTGCAGAAGGAGCAGAAGGAGAAGCACCAGCAGAAGGAGAAGTACCAGCAGAAGGAGCAGAAGGAGCGGCACCAGCAGAGGGAGCTGACAAAGCAGCTAAATAAAGAATATTATTTCCTCGAAACTAAGGGAGATGCATGTAATATGTATCTCCCTTTCTTTTTCACCATTTTATTTATTTTCTTTATAGCGCATGCAAGAAGAATTAAATATTACCCTCCTTCAATATGACATAGCTTGGGAAGACCCTAAATCAAACTATGACAAGATTGAAGGAATTCTCACTGGTGCTACTATAGAAACAGATATTATCATCCTTCCAGAAATGTTTAACACTGGCTTTTCTATGAATGCATCAAAACTTGCTGAGCAAGCGAATGGTAGAACATTTCAATGGATGCAAAGCATAGCGAGAACACATTCATGTTTAGTAATTGGAAGTTTCATTACGCATCGAGATGGAAGTTATTTCAATAGCCTGCTAGCGGTGGAATCCACTGGCTTGCTTTACCAATATGATAAAAGACACTTGTTTCATCCTGGAAACGAACATAAAGTTTATAAAGCAGGATCTTCAAGAGGGACATTCAATTTTAAGGGATTTAAAATATTTCCTCAAATCTGTTACGATCTTCGTTTTCCAGTATGGACAAGAAATGATTTAGATTATGATCTTATACTTTTTATTGCAAGTTGGCCAGAAGCTCGCATTGATCATTGGAGTACATTGATAAAAGCAAGAGCGATAGAAAATCAGGCATATGCAATAGGAGTGAATAGGCTAGGGAAGGATGAAAACGATTTAGTCTATAATGGGATGTCTGCAGTGTTTTCATATAATGGAGCAAGTCTTTTGGAAGCAGCATCCAAAGAAGGCATGTTTAATATCTCTTTAGATAAGTCCCATTTGCAATACCGGAAAAAACTAAACTTCCTTTCAGACAAAGACGATTTTTCCTTAAAGTCTTAAGCCCCCTAGTCCTTGTATCTACAGGAACTTCTGAATGATTTATTTCTTCGAATTCCTAAGTTGATTGTCTCAGGCATGGTTATTGTACATATTATAAATAATTATAATATGAAAAATGCCCAATTAGAATTGGGCATAAGCATTAAATAACTTTTATTAACTATAACTAGAAATGAGTAAACACAATAAATTGCATCCTCATCTTCAACATAAGAACGTATCATGGACCAATTGGCTGCGTGTCTTTTGCTTTTTAACATTTGCAGTCATATTTACTTCATGTGGAAGTACTAAGAATTTAGTGAAAGCAAAAAGTTCTAGAAATGCTCCTAGTTATACTGCAAATAACACAAAGGCTATGCAGCACAACCGAAGGAAAATTGCTGAATATGCTAAGGTTTTAGAAAGTACTCCATATAAATATGCAGGAAGAGACACAAAGGGATTTGATTGTTCTGGTTTCACGCAATATGTATACACAAATTATGGCTACTCCATAGGGAATACATCAGAGGAGCAATCAGCAAAGGGAAGGGTTGTAGCATTAGAATCAGTGAAGCAAGGAGATTTAATATTTTTTGGATCGAACAGGAAGGTCTCGCACGTAGCTCTAGTTAGCTCAAATGATGGTGGCAATATTATGATAACGCATAGCACATCTTCTAAAGGAGTAATTACGCAAAGTCTGACAAATTCACCATATTGGATGGATAGATATATGTTCGCCAAAAATATATTGGGCTCAGATAGAAAAAAGATAACTGCATTTAAATAATTTTATCTTATGCTTTTGAACTAAGTATGTCTAATAGTTATTAATACTATAGTTAATTATGATAAATAGGTTTATAAACTATTTAAAAAGTATTTTTACAGGCTCAGACAAAACGTCCTTAAAAGCTATGACAAATTTAATTTTATTTGGACCACCAGGGAGTGGGAAAGGAACTCAAGCAAAACATCTCATGGAGAAATATAATTTACTCCATATCTCCACAGGTGATCTATTTAGATACGAAATAGGGAATAAAACAGAATTAGGTCTGAAGGCTAGAGAATATATGGATCAAGGCAAGCTTGTACCTGACGAAGTTACTATAGGCATGCTAGAAAATAAAATCAACGCAAATCCTGAGGTTGCTGGATATTTACTAGATGGTTTTCCAAGAACAATCCCACAATGTGAAGCCTTAGATGCATTTATGGTATCTAAAGACCAAACTGTCTCAGGACTAGTAGCTTTGGAAGTAAATGATGAGGAAATTGTACAACGCTTGTTGAAAAGAGGAGAAACATCCGGAAGACCAGATGATAGTAATGAAGAAGTCATCCGTAAAAGGATTGCAGTGTATAACGAAGAGACAAGTCCAGTTTACGATTACTACAAAAAACAAAACAAATCCCATACTGTAGATGGCATTGGAAGTGAGGATGAAATATTTAATCGACTTTCTACTACGATAGATTCACTCCTCTAGGTCATAAAATAAAGTGGCTCAAAAAAACTTCATAGACTACGTAAAAATATTCTTCAAATCTGGGGACGGTGGCGCTGGTTCGTCACATTTACACAGAGATAAGATGACATCAAAAGGTGGACCTGATGGTGGTGATGGCGGTAGAGGAGGCCATATTATTTTAGTAGGGAACAAACAATTATGGACGCTGCTCCACTTGAAATACAGAAAACATATTAAAGCTGGTCAAGGAGATATAGGTAGAGGGCAGATGAAGTCTGGATCTTTTGGTGAGGATATTTATTTGCAAGTCCCGCTTGGTACTGTAGCAAGGGATGTAGACTCGGAAGAAATATTGTTCGAAATAACAGAAGAGGGAGAAGAGAAGATTCTCTTGAAAGGCGGAAGAGGTGGATTGGGTAACGCCCATTTTAAATCTTCTACTCATCAAACTCCTAGGTTTTCACAACCTG
The DNA here is from genome assembly GCA_937967615.1 of uncultured Saprospiraceae bacterium. Lineage (GTDB taxonomy): Bacteria > Bacteroidota > Bacteroidia > Chitinophagales > Saprospiraceae > CALCMJ01. The sequence goes on along the minus strand of CALCMJ010000076.1, from coordinate 8,346 downwards.
GTGAACCTGGCGTAGAAGATTGGAAAATTCTTGAGCTCAAAGTACTTGCAGATGTTGGATTAGTAGGCTTTCCAAATGCTGGAAAATCTACACTGCTCGCATCTATTTCAGCAGCAAAACCCAAAATTGCTTCCTATGCATTTACAACCTTGGTTCCTAATCTAGGTATTGTACCTTATCGTGACCATAGATCTTTTATTATGGCAGATATCCCTGGAATTATTGAGGGTGCGCATGAAGGAAAGGGACTAGGTCTTCGATTTCTTAAACATATTGAAAGAAACTCATTGCTTCTTTTTATGGTGCCTGCGGATGCAGAAAATATTTCCAAAGAATATAGAATACTTTTGGGCGAACTTGAGAAGTTTAATCCAGAACTTTTAGATAAAGACAGAATTCTAGCAATTACAAAATCTGATATATTGGACGAAGAAATGCAATCGTTGTTGGAATCAGATCTTGATGATGAGCTTCCACCGCATTTATTTATTTCTTCTATAGCAAATAAAGGCCTGACAGAATTGAAGGATTTAATTTGGAAGTCCCTTCAAGTGGAAATTTAGAATCTACCTTAAATTTTCTAAAAGGCCTAGAAGGGTAATTTGCTAAGATCTACATTGCCACCAGTAATTATTATACCTACTTTTTTACCTTCAAACTTGGCTGGCTCTTTAAGTACAGCTGCAAAGGGAACAGCACAAGATGGTTCTATGATTATTTTCATTCTTTCCCAAATGAGACGCATCGCTTGGATAATCTCACTTTCTTCAACTCTGATAATTTCAGAAACATGTTCTTGTATGATAGGAAAGTTTATATCGCCAAGATGTGTTCTTAAGCCGTCTGCAATTGTATCTGCAGTTTCATTCATTTCAATCTTTCCGCTTTTCAATGATCTATATGCATCATCTGCATTCATGGGTTCACCAGCTATACACAAGGTGTTTCTGTGTGCACAAGCAATCGCCGTTCCTGCTAATAGTCCACCACCTCCTACAGGTGTTAGCACTACATCAAGGTCTGTGTAGTCAATAAGAAGTTCCTTCGCCGCTGTTCCTTGTCCAAGTATCACGTTTAAATTATTAGATGGGTGAATGAATGAAGCGCCTGTTTTTTCTATTATTGCATTACAGGTCTTTTCTCGTTCTTGAATAGTGGGAATACATTCCGTTATCTCGCCTCCATAATCTCTGACAGCAGCTTTTTTTACATCTGGGGCATTGGATGGCATGACGATATACGCTTTTACATCTAGCTGTCTTGCTGCAAGGGAAACAGCCTGAGCCATATTTCCAGAAGAATGGGTAATGACACCATTTGCTCTTTCTTCTTCGCTCAATTGTAAGATAGCATTACATGCTCCCCGCATTTTGAAAGCACCCATCTTTTGAAAATTCTCGCATTTGAAAAACACTTCGCATTTTGCAATGGAATTGATAAGACGGGATTGCATTACCTCAGTTCTATGGATGTAAGGACTGATTCTAAAGTGTGCTTCTTCCAGTTCTTTTTTATACTTCATGCTTCTTGTTTTAAATTGCAGCTATTGCCTCTACTTCAATTAAACATCCATAATGTAATTCCCTTGTAGGAATGACTGCGCGCACAGGTTTATGCTTACCAAAAAATTCTGCATATACTATATTCACACGAGTCCAAAGCTCTATGTCCGAGATATATAAACGCATTTGAATGATTTGATTCTTGCTACTCCCCGCAGCAATTACAATGGTCTCTATCTTTTCTAAGACGAGTTTGGTTTGTTTTTCTATAGTTTTTGGAATAGACTTGCTCACGGGATCTATGGGCAACTGACCTGCAGTGTATATGGTGCCATTATGTTCAATACACATAGAATAATGTCCATTGCTTTTAGGCATAACTGGGCTATCTATAATTTTCATATTCTGAGTGTTAAAGAATAATGGAAATTTACAAGGACAAAGTCTAATACGATGTAAAACGTCTAGGTCTTAAGACTCATCTGTACCTTCTTCTCAAGTGTGGTGACAGTATCTTTAAACAGTGCATCTGTATCCATAAGATCCTGAACTGCTTTTAGCGAATAGATAACTGTACTGTGATCTCTTCCACCAAAATCATTTCCAATGCTCTTGAGTGAACTGTTTGTAAAGTTCTTCGCAAGGTACATAGATAACTGTCTGGCAATTACAATAGAACGTTTACGTGTCTTCCCTTGAAGTTTTTCAACAGGTAGTTCAAAATGTTCTGCAACGAGCTTCTTAATATTGTGGACAGAAATCTCTTTGTTTGATCTGCTGACAAATTGTTCAATTACCTCTCGCGCTAATTCTGTATTAACTGTTTTGTTATTTAGAGTGCTTTGTGCTATAAGTGTAACAATGACTCCTTCCAGTTCACGAATGTTGTCTTCAATATTGTAGCAGATATACTCTTTTACATCAGCCGGTAGAGTAATGTTATTCTTTTTGATTTTCTCATCCAGAATTGCAAACCTAGTTTCATAATCTGGTTCTTGCAAATCTGCACAAAGTCCCCATTTAAATCTGTTTATCAATCTATCCTCCATCCCCTGTAGGTCCTTTGGTGGTTTATCAGACGTCAGGATAATTTGTTTCCCATTCTGATGCATTTGATTGAAGATGTTGAAGAAAATCTCTTGGGTCTTGTTTTTGTTTGCTAGAAATTGAATATCATCAACTATCAATGCGTCAATGTGCTGATAATAATATAGAAAGTCATTAATTGAGTTATTCTTTATAGCCTGGATAATCTGATTTGTGAAACGCTCTGTAGTAATATAGAGTACATTTTTCTTCTCAAGATTATTCAATATCTGGTTTCCTATAGCCTGAGCCAAGTGGGTTTTACCCAATCCAACATTCCCATAGATGACCAATGGATTAAATGCAGTTCCTCCTGGTTTTTTTGCAATTGCGAGCCCCGCAGCACGAGCCAACTTGTTACAATCACCTTCTATGTAACTGTCAAAAGTATATTTAGGATTTAAATTTGAATCTACTCTGAATTTTTTAATTCCTGGAATTACAAATGGATTTTTAATAACATCACTTGCAAATTCTGAAGATGTTTTCTTCTGAGGAAGAGAGCTGGAAAGTTCTCTGTGATTTTCAACCACAATCTTATACTCCAGCTTAACCTTTTTCCCAAGTACTAAGTTAATCGCTTGCTTAAGCTCACTAATAAAATTTTCTTCTATGTATTCATAAAAGAATTTATTTGGTACTTGAATTGTTAAGGCATTTTTTTCAAATTTTACTGACTTTATAGGTTCAAACCAAGTTTTGAAACTTTGGTTGTTTATGTTTTTTTGAATGATTTTGAGACACTCTGACCAATAGGCTTCATGCTCTGTCACCATAGATTTTTTCACTCTTTACTGTTAAAAATGTTCAGGAATTCAATTAAGTTCAAGTGGTTCGGGATGCTTGTCTTAACTTTTGAAGACAAAAAAATAACTAGTTTTCGGTTTTTAGGTTGAAAGTTGTTCAGCTTTCGTGCAGATGCAGACAAATTTTGTAAAAAAAACTGACCAAAAGAAATATCAGAAAGCTTTTCTTATAAATTATTTTCCTAACTGTAATTATCTGAAAATCAGCATATTAACACAGTTATTATTTCACTGTTAACTAGCTGTAAAATAGAGTTATACACTTTAGAAATTATTATAATTTATAACTCCTTAATGAAAGAGTCAAGAATTGATCAAAGAGTTTTTACAAGAAACGCACTTTCCTTTTTTCGCATGCTCAAATTCTATGTCTAATCTACCTAACATTATGCCGGCCCACCCAACTTGGTTTATGATTACCTCTTCGCCTTTTGTATTTCTTCTGATATCTGGCTTACTCATGAATGTATGTGTGTGGCCTCCCAAAATAATATCAATATCAGAGGTGTTTTGGGCAAGAACAACATCTGATACTTTATTATCTCGGTAATTGTATCCTAGGTGTGATAGACAGATTACTAAATCACATTTTTCGTCGTTCTTTAATCTTGAAGCAATCTTTTGGCCTTGAATAAGCGGATCTAAATATTGGGTTTCTTTGTAGAGCTCTTTTGGCACTAAACTGTTTAGTTCAATTCCAAGGCCAAAGACTCCCACCTTGAGCCCTGCCTTATTAAAAATTTTGTGACTGTTTACTTTGCCATTTAAAATGGTGTTATCGAAATTATAATTGGCACTTACAAAATCAAAATTTGCATGCGGAAGTTGTTTATGTAAACCATCAATGCCGCCATCAAAATCATGATTGCCAATCGTAGCAAGATCATAACCCATTTGTGACATAAGTTTAATCTCTAGTTCTCCTCCAAAGAAATTAAAATAGGGTGTACCTTGAAATATATCGCCAGAGTCTAGAAGGAGTACATTTTGTTCTTCAGAACGTATTTTCTTTATCAATGCGGCTCTTCTCGCGGCACCACCTAGTCCCTGATTTCTACCTCCATCCATTGGGAAGGGCTCTATTCTGCTATGTACATCATTCGTATGCAGAATACACAGCTTAGGAAGCACTTTTTCAGTAGGCAGTTTTCCTAGAATTCCTGTGCTGAGTCCAACACCCGTTAGAATACTGTTTTCAATAAATTGACGTCTATTTATAGTCATGTTCCTTTTTCTTTGGTGACAGATAATTTCTACTTCTTGATTGCAATTCGCTTTGAAGGATCTGCCATCTGTGTTTCTCCTTCTTTGTACTCTCTCCGTAAATGTTCAATTACAATATCGCGGACATACTTTTCTGTGTCGTACCGCTTCATATCTAAAAGAAATTCGCAGTTGTCTCCTCCATTCGCTATGTAATCTGGTATAGCTGCTATGTAAGTAGCTGACATGTCTATCGCTTCTCCATTTATTTTTACATCTTCTGAATGCTCATCTACAATAGTAAATGTGAGACCAGCACTTATTGGCCATCCTCCCTTTTCCGCAATCCTGTCCGTTAGTTTTTTGACTGTCGCTCCATCACATTCAAGAATAAGAAGTTTATTGTCAAATGGCATCAACTCAAATATTTTACCAACAGTTATTTCTCCAGCAGATACAGATGGAATCCTGATGCCTCCGTAATTTTGCACTGCAAAGTCTATCTGCTTTTTGTAGAGACGACTGGACTCATCTTTTAGAGCATCAGCAAACCAATTTCCTAAATTAGAATTGGGTCTTCTTTTCGTTAGTTTTTTATCTAATGTGCCTATTATTTCTACCATTTGGGCAGTGACTTCTTTCTTATAGGGCTCTATTAGTGATGCGATCTCTGCATCTTCTTGATAATCCTGACTTATTTCTGATGTATTGACATCTAGATCAGCAATGTAAGTTTTGCTGGAACAACTCCAAATACTAATACTTAGGATACTTAAAAAAATGACATGTCTCTTCATCATGGAACTAATAGTCTAGCTTCGTTTCTAATGGCGGATCGCGCAGTATCAAGTGGGTTTTTTGGCCACTTTGATCTATATGCAATAAGTTGGTTTCCGGTTAATTTATAGTCTTGATTAGGGTTTGCTTTTTCAGCCATCTCAGAAATAAGCTGGAGTGTCTCATTCTTAGCAAGGGTAATGATTTTCCAAAGATTTTCTGAAACATAGATTTGTTGGGTCAAATTATGCTCATACTCATGATTAATAGCAATCATCATTGCATTGAGCAATTCCTCTGATCTCATATTCTTTCTTCCTAAACGCATTACAAGATTAGGGATGGAAATGCGTTCGCAAAATAGTGTGAGCCTCTCATACGCTAGGAGCTTCATAGGTGTAGCCTCCTTAGAATAACTGTCCTGTCTTTTTAAGTTGAGCAACTGGATCTTTGATTCCATATATTTTCTAAAAGCAAAAAATACAGTTGCAGCAAAGACTCCACATATTACTAGGACTTTGACTAGTTCTAAAATCAAATGATTATCTTGGTTTTCCATCTTTCGTCAATAAAAAGTTCAAAATTACGAAACTCAATGCCATATTAGTTTGTTAAATCATAATAAGTTGAGAATCTCAACTCCTAAAGCTTCTTGATAGCTATAAATTAAGAATTAAAAGAGATATTTTCATTCTTATCTCTTAATTTTGCCTTAGAAAGTAAGTATATGACAGAACCAATAGTAGTAACAAAAGCACCCATTAAGATAACTGAATCTGCCTTGAAGCAGCTTTTGCGCATCAGAGGGGAACAGAACGTGGGAGAAGAATATGGATTAAGGGTAGGAGTAAAGGGTGGCGGATGTTCAGGTTTTACCTATATATTAGGATTTGATGTCCAAAAAGACAAAGACGAAGTCTTTGAATTAAACGGTATGAAAGTCTTCTTAGAAAAAGCACATGGTATCTACTTAATAGGTATGGAAGTTGATTGGCATGAGGGTCTTAATAATAGAGGCTTTGTATTCAATAATCCAAACGCAACGGATACCTGTGGTTGCGGTACTTCTTTTAATGCTTAGATTGTAAATAATAATTTATAATTCCAATGGATACAAACGTAATGTTCTGACTTACGTGCAATCTATTCCATTTTCAAGTATAATCTTTATATTTCGTTTGCCTTTCAAGGAACCCAGGTAGTTGCATAAGCAACATGGAGGGTTTAGTGTTCCTGAGACTGTAAGTCTCTGGAATACCGAGTGAACAACGAGCCCGCAATACTGCGCCCTGAAGGAGCCCAAAGGGCGAGGAAGGATATGCCCAAACTAAAAAATGGTTACACTACTTTTTGATTTGTATTATTCGCTGACCCAGATTTCCAAATTACTGAGAAACAATGGGGTAGAGGAATCAGCTGTGTGGAAAGCAAATTTTATAATATCGTCCTCTTCTGCATCTTCAAACATTTTAATATGCGCAATGAGTTCGTCCCAGACATGCACTTCACCATACCATAATGAACAAGTGGCTTCCGGGCATGGTTTGTTGTGCAACCTCAGATAGGATCGTCTATAGAGTTCGCCAGATCGCAGATAATCAATTGTGATGTTTGAAAAATCATAGTAGCTGATCATTTGCTTTTCTACCCGCATCCAGAGTCTTATGCTTAGGAATTCATCTTTGTCTAAGTTTAACTCACGCATTGAAATTTCAAAACTCGCCAGGCTGTCAACACTCTCTTGCGTCAGTAAGACGGATGCGCGTCCATCTCTTCGCGTTTGTTCAACTATAAAATTATTGTAACTGGTAAAGTCATCTCGATATAGACGACGTTTGTTTGTATAAGACTTAGGTTGGTAAGTTGCTAAGTCATACGCAACGGCTATTTTTTGGTTCCACTTGAGTGCGCCTAGGGATTGGAAGTAATATGCTCTGTTTGCGTCTTCCGTCCATAATATCCCTTTGGAATGCTGGTACAATTGGAAAATGTTGAGACTTGAAAGGAGGAAGGCGCCTGCAATAAATGTGTTGCGTAAAAGTCTATTTGAAAAAACAGTGCTTATAAAGGCGGCTAAAGGAAAAGCAAGCAGCGGATAAATGTCTACCATGGGTCTAGAACCTAGACCATTTATATAATACCAATTCCACCAACTATAAATGATGTATACATGCAGGGGGAATAGAAGTATGACTGGCCAAAATGCTTCATGGTTTTTATGTTTGTATAAGAAATATAATCCTGGGAAAACGGCTAACATAATGGGTGTATAAATTAACCATCCGTTTCTAAATGAAAACAAACCTCTGCCTATCATAGCGTTTGCAAAATCAAAGCCTTCTCCCTGATAGCTATAATAAATGAATTCTCCTGTGGTATATTTCCAATACAGCATTTGTGGTACAGCAGCTAAGAAAAACCCGAGGATAGCTAATGGCAGCTTGGAGGCGTGCTTTTTTATAGTCTCAAACCTACTTGGAATATTTTCAATGCCCCAGAGTAGAGGAATGAGCAGGCAAATTATATTAGTAGGTCTTACTAAAGTTATAAGTCCAGTGACAAGGCCAATAAGAAATATAGTTTTTAGTTGAAAGCTCTTGTAAAATCTATCTGTCAAATAAATTAATGCGGCGAAAAGAAAAAACGTCATGGGGTGTGACATTACATTGTTGTAGGAACTGAAATAGTAAAGATTTGTGCAGACAACAAGGAGGACAAGTGTGGTAATAACTGAGTGTATAGGAAAGCGTTGAGCAAGTATTAAGGCTAACAGATAGAGTCCCCATAAGATGTACAAAATGGTACTTATATACAGACCTAAAATATAAGGTTTAGAAAAACCGTCTTTATCATACGTAGTAAACTGAGCTAAAAAGTGAGAAAGTAAAAACGCGGGTGTATGCATAATGGCGATTCCAGATGTATACTTTGTAATGGGAGTACCGTTGTGCAGTTGATTTTCTGATTCATAG
>CALCMJ010000075.1 GCA_937967615.1 uncultured Saprospiraceae bacterium | reverse complement strand
GTCTTCTATTAAAAGACAGCGCATGGCCCAGGTGCACATATTGTTCTCATCCGGGGGATTAATCTTTTTCCACATTTGGTGTGGGACAACTCCAAACATAGCACCTCCATCTAGTTTGAAAAACTCTGTTTCAATGATGTGTGCTTTCATATTTTAGAATCCTATTTTAGTCTTTTTGGATTTGATGTCTTTCTTAAGTCCTATCATTTTGAGCGCAGTGTAGGCAGCTTCTTCTCCTTTATTGCCATGTTTGCCACCACACCTGTCTATTGCTTGTTGCATGGTATCTGGAGTGAGTACGCCAAAAATGAATGGTATCCCTGAAACAAGAGATAGGTTCGTAAGAGCAGTAGCTACTGAATTATTTATGTATTCGTTGTGCTTAGTTTCTCCTTTGATTACACATCCAAGACAGATGATTGCATCTGGGCTCTTTTCTTGATAAAGCATTTTTGCGCCTAATGGAAGTTCAAAAGAACCAGGAACTTGGATTTGAATGATATTGGACGCTTTAACCTTACAAGCTTTAAGCGTTTTAATTGCACCCTTAGATAGCTTCTTTGTAATCGCCGTGTTCCAATCTGAAGTAACTATACCTATCGTGTATTCAGAACAATCGCCGATGGAGGATAAATCTACACTAGAAAGGTTTTTATCAGCGCTTAACATATTTTATACCTATAGATTTTCTAAAAAGGTAATATATCTACTTGCGCTTCTCGCCTCTGTACTATTAGGATACGTTGAATCAATTTGTTTGAATGCTGCAAGAGCTCCTGCATTGTCACCCTGTCTCTTTTTCAATAAACCAAGTTTATTCAAGTAATAAGGAGCTGAAAATTCATCACCACCTTTACTAGCTTTGCTATAAAACGAAATTGCTTTTTCTTGATTTCCTAATTCGGCATGCGCATCCCCAATTGCACCATTTTTCATAGCTGCTAATAGATTAGAGCCAGATGCATCAAAACTATTTAGATATTCTATTGCTTCGTCATACCTACCTAGATTTAGGTAAGATATCCCAGCATAATAACTAGCAAGGTTAGCTTGTTTTGTGCCACCATAATTTTCAATAATATCCAAGAATCCTTCTGCATCACCACCTGGACTTTCCAGTGCTAAAGCAAATGAATCTCTTGCAAATTGAGTTTCAGCTTTAAATAGACTTGTTTTCGCTTCTTCAGCACGAGGCTGTACGATACCAAATTTGTAGAATATGTAACCACCTACTATGAGTAGCAGTGCACCTAATCCGCCAAGGATGAGCATTTTATTATCCTCGAAATAATCTTGAACAGATCCTTTAACTTCAACAATATCAACTAAAGTTTCGTCTTGTGCTTTTTCTTTTCTTCTTCTTGCCATATTTCTAGTACTTAGAAAATTTCTGCAAAATTAAGATTTTTACTGTAAAACAGCCTATTTATTAGTCCTAGAATTGCAAATAGAGTAAGTAGCTTTATAATTGGGTAAATACAATTATAAGCTATTGATATTCAAATAATTATAATAAAATATTTAAAGAAAACCTTCAGGCGTTAATCCATTATATATGGATAGTCTTTCTGAACATAATTATCCTCGTAAAGCTCTGAACTTAACGGAAAGTCAGACTCTTCAGCGAATTTGTACGCTTCTTCGATTTCAGCTTCTATCTTGATGTCAATTTTTTCAAGTTCCTTTTCAGTAGCAATTTTATTGCCTAGAATAGTTTTTCTAGTAATAGAAATTGGATCCTTATCCTTATAATCATTAAGCTCAACCTTAGTTCTGTATTTCGCTGGATCTGATACTGAATGTCCTCTATATCTGTAAGTGTTTATTTCTAAAAAGTAAGGTCCTTTGCCTGATCGTATATGCTCTGCTGCACGAGAAATCGCTTCGTGTACTTTCTCAGGACTCATTCCATCTACGGGTTCACTAGGCATATCAAATGCAGATCCTACCTTGTAAATTTCCTGTACATTACTCGTGCGTTCAACAGAGGTTCCCATTGCATACTTATTGTTTTCACATATATACAGGACTGGCAATTTCCACGTCATCGCCATATTAAAAGCTTCATATAAGGCTCCTTGTCTTGCAGCACCATCACCAAACATAGTAACGCATAGATTATCTGTGCCTTTGTATTGCTCAGCAAGAGCAATACCAGTGCCTATAGGAATCTGAGCACCTACAATTCCATTTCCACCAAAGTAATTATGCTCTTTTGAAAAGAAATGCATGGACCCACCTTTTCCTTTTACGCAACCTGTTGCTTTTCCAAAAAGTTCAGCCATACATGAATTAGAGTCTAAGCCTTTCATTAAGCCAATTCCATGTTGTCTGTATGCTGTTACAATTTTATCTTCTTTCCGCAATGCAGAGTCCAAACCTGCAGCAATTGCTTCTTGTCCTATATAGACATGCAGAAAACCTCTGATTAGCTGTTTTGAATACGCTAAAAGTGTCTTTTCTTCAAATTTGCGAATACGCAACATAAGTTCATACCAGTTTAGATAAGTCGCTTTATCTATAACCGTAGATTTCCCATTTGCTTTGATTTTCTTTGACTTTGCAATTATGTCTGCCATATCTGTGTACTTTTGAAGCTTTGAAGATAAGAAATGCTTAAAAACAATCGATTTTCAGCGAATTCTTAGTAATTATTCAATAAACAGTAAATATCGCACCAAAGTTTGATTCTAAAGAGTATTATACTGACAAATTATAGGAATTATCCTACTTGTACAATCCAAGGTTTTAAAAAAGTAAATCTCTTTCTAGGAAAGAATGGCTCTGGAAAAACCAATTTGTTAGACTCCATTTATTATACAGCATTAGGTAAGAGTTATTTTTCTTCAAAAGATTCTGACATAATGAAATGGGGAGAAGAATTTTTCCGGGTAGAATCTAGAATAGAAAAAGCTACACAGAAATTTAAAATTGAACATGCAGTTATTCCATCCAAAAAGAAAGAAACTAAAATCAATGGGAAAGCCATTGAAAAACTGTCACAGTTACTGGGACAATTCCCTGCAGTAGCCATTGCTCCAAAAGAAGTGTATACACTTCTGTCAGCAAGCCAAGAACGAAGAAAGGCCTGCGATAGGGTTATAGCGCAATTTGACAAACAGTACACCGCCGCGCTCATTCTTTACAATAGCTTGTTAAAAAGAAGAAATCAGCTTTTAAAAGATAGTAAGTCAATGTCAGATCTGAATATTGAACTGATAAAGGTGATAGATAAACAAATGGATGCCCCTGCTAAAACTATTTACCAAACGCGTTTAAAGTTTGCGGAAAACATCAGACAGGAGTTTAGAGAAAATTATAAGACAATTTCTAACGAACAAGAGGAGGCAGATCTGTTTTACCAATCAAGTTTAGAAACAGGAAATTTATCTGATCAATTGTATAAATGCTTAGAATCGGATTTTTATAAAAAAAGAACAACAGTTGGAATTCATAAAGATGACTATGTGTTTAGGATTAATGATAAGCATTTGAACACCTTTGCGTCACAGGGTCAACTCAAGTCATTTATCATATCTTTTAAGCTGTCCTTATTTAGAATATTATGTAATAATTCTTCACATTTACCCTTCTTGATTTTAGATGATATTTTTGACAAGATAGACAGCTCACGGACTACCGCCTTGTTGAATTTATTAAGCAAAGGGGATTTTGGGCAAATATTTATTTCAGATGCTGATAAGAATCGCTTACCTGAGATACTGAAGAAGAACGATTTAGAATTTTTTGGAGTTATAATAGAAAGCGGCAACATTGAAACCCAGTAAAGACGAAAAGATTACGACAGCGCTTCAGGGCTACTTTTCTTCAAACAAGAAATTGAAGAATGGACTTATAAATGAGGAGATATCACGTATATGGGAAGACAAGATGCCTGCATCTGTAAAAGAATACACGAAGAGCGTTATTTATTCCTATGGCAAAGTGTATCTAAAAATAGAGAGTGCTGCACTCAAACATGAGCTACATAGCGGTAGAGACAAATTGCGCAAAATTTTTAATGATGCCTTAGAGTCTGATCTTGTCCAAGAGGTTTACGTTTCTTAAACATTTCATTGACTCCCAGAAAAACAAAGTAAACATATTCAAAGACTGTCACTAAATCAGTCGATAAGTTCCTTTCTAAGCCGTTGTTTTCTTTTTCTTGATCTTCTTCTTTCCCTTTGTTACTTGCGCTTTTTTGATCGCATTATACAAGTTTACAATTCCACCTGTTTTTGATAAACTAGAGAAAGGAACTAATTCATCTGCAGACCCTGGCTTTTTCACTAAATCCTCAACGCGGACAGTAGTGGACTCAAGAATCTCTTTTACCTGCTTTGCTTTTAATGTAGGGAAATAAGATCTCAAAACTGCAGCCATTCCAGCAACAATAGGAGAGGCCATAGAGGTACCCTGAAGTCTAGCATATTGATCATTAGGGAGTGTGGCATAGATTTGAACTCCTGGAGAGAAAAGGTCTACATGTTCTTTACCGTAATTTGAAAAAGGGGCAACCATGTTTTCACCTGGCATATAAGATAGTGCGCCTACTTCAATCCATGTGTCACAACTCTTCTTTTTCCAAAACCAGAAGCCACTAGGTTTATCATATGTGTCGTTAGGGTAGTTTTCTGAGGCATCATTATTTTGACTGCCATTCCCTGCAGCATGCACTAAGAGCACATCATTTTTAGCAGCATATTTTACAGCATCGTCTACAATGTCCTTATCCCAAGAATGTCCTTTACCAAAGCTCATATTGATAATAGAAGCTCCGTTGTCTACTGCATACCGAATAGCATTTGCTACATCTTTGTCACGCTCATCACCATCTGGCACACATCTTACAGACATGATCTTTACATTATTAGAAATACCATTACCACCTAGTCCATTGTTTCTTAACGCGCCTACAATACCACCAACATGTGTACCGTGCAAGGCATCAGGACCCTCGTAATTATTGTTACCATAATGCATTTCCTTACTATTAGAATAATTGTCTTTGACAATGAGTTTTCTACTATCATAGTCAGGATTGTATGCAAAATTTAACTTCGTGCTTTGGTCGTTAATTTCACCGTCAAGATCTTGATTGATTACTGCAAGCAATTCATCTAAATCAAAATCTTCATCTGTGCTTTGGTAAATATCCATCAAGATGTTTTTCCCAAGCAGCACGAGTTGGTCATCACTATTCACATTCGTGACAATTTTTTTTGTGAGTTTCTTGGTTTCTAAATGATTACTCAGGGCTTTCAATGATAAGTTGTATGCTTCTTTAGCTTCTTGCACTTGATCTAATGCCGTCTGTGCCGCTTCTCTTTTACCCTCTACTTCTTTTTTATATTGTTGGAATTTAGAATATTCCTTTTTATCGTCTTTTGACAGAGACATTGGATCTTCAATATTACCATACTTTGGTTTAAGCTTAGCATATAAACGCGTTACTTCATAGGTCTCATGATGTACCTCACCATTCTTGCCTCCAATAAAGTTCCAGCCATGAATATCATCTATATAACCGTTGTTATCATCATCAATACCATTATCTGGAATTTCATCTGTGTTCACCCAGATATTTTCCTCAAGATCTTGATGTTCTACATCTATACCCGAATCTAGTATTGCAACAATAACCGGAACAGATGGTCTGTCTTTTAAGAGATCATTGTATGCTTTGTCTGAGGAAATTCCTTGAAACCCATCCATTGTTTTGTCTAAATGAAACCAGTTATCAGGTGGTGCAAACTGAGCATTGAGAGCAATAGAGATTATAAGTCCTAGGCTTACTAATAGTGAGTTTTTTCTGAACATGAGATACTTTATTTAAATACGTACGTCTATAAGACGTGGAAAGTTGCCAAAGGTAAGAGAATTAAGAATATCTTAGCATAATTCCACGCCAACCTAAGAGTAATAGCCCCTTTATATATAATTTTACGTAATATTTGCGTTATGAAAATAAATAGAATGAGAATACACATTATTATTTTTTGTCTGTGTTTAACTGGATTTGGCCTGATTGGACAAAATTCACAGATAGGAATTGGTCTTGGAGGAACTACCTACACCGGTGACTTGGATGCCCCTAAAGTTTTTGATAACATAGGATTGACACAATTTGCTTTTCAAATCAACTATTCCTACTTCATTAATTCCAATATGAATATTCGCCTGAATGCTATGTTTGGAAGATTAAAAGGGGATGATAATCGGTCTACAGAGCAATGGCAACTAGAGCGAAATCTAAATTTTGAAAGCTCCATATCAGAATATACAATTGCCTTTGAATACAGTCTTTGGGATATCTTTTCGCAAAATGCCAAGCGCCGTTTTACACCCTTTGCTACAGCAGGAGTTGCCTTATTTAAATTTGATCCTGAGACAACATATCTTGATCCAGATGGTACAAGTAAGACTGTAAAATTACAGCCACTAGGAACTGAAGGTCAAGGAATAGTAGGATATGATGCGCCTTATAGTCTTACTGAAATTGCGATTCCTTTTGGAGGTGGAATTAGGTATGCACTGACTGAGAACTTAACTGTTTCTGTAGAATTGATTTCAAGAATCACATTTACAGATTACATTGATGATATAAGTACAAATTACCCTGAACGTGAGGATCTTTTAAGTAAGGGTGATTCAGGTTTAATTTCTCTATATGTTTCAAATCAGATTGATGAAGCACTTGGATTACCACAGAATGATATTTCTGTAGATAGAAGTGGTGGAGTCAGAGGGAATGAGACAACTAAGGATTATTACTTTAGTGGGATGATAAATTTTGCCTACAGATTAAGTGGAGGTTTATTTAGTAGAGGAAGTGGGGCAATGGGATGTCCTAGTTTTTAATCTTTTGCCTCTTGGATAATCTTGAACAAGTTTTATATAAACAATATGGTTATTCAAGCTATAGACCTCTTCAGAAAGAAGTAATTCTTGATGTTATTGATGGCCATGATGTGTTAGCTCTGTTTCCTACTGGAAGTGGCAAATCTCTTCTATATCAAATTTCTGGCTCAGAATTACCCGGACTTACAATTGTGATTTCACCATTATTATCTTTGATGAAGGATCAATTAAAAGCTGTCAGGAAAGCGGGTTTTATAGGAGATACTATTAACTCAGAAAAGACACAAAATGAGATTGTACAAGTGTTTAATAATATCAAGTATGGCAACACTAAGTTTATTTTTGTTTCCCCAGAACGATTTGAATCTGAGCTATTTCTTAATTTATTATCCGAAGTAAAAATCTCATTATTTGCAATTGATGAGGCACACTGCATTTCTATGTGGGGTCATGATTTTAGACCAGCATATCTAAACTTAGAAATGCTAAAAACAACATTCCCTAAAATTCCAATACTCTGTCTCACAGCAACAGCTACCTTGCAAGTAAGAGAAGACATGCTTAAGACTTTGAGGATTGAAAATGCTAAAGTATACAAAAAGAGTTTTGCAAGAAATAACATTGATATTCTGATTTATAATATCGATGATAAACGCAAGCAACTCATAGATCTTCTTTCAAAATATAAAAAAGAAAGCTCTATTGTGTATTGTAGAACTCGGAGACAGGTGGAAGAAATATCCTACCTTTTAAATCAAAATAGCATAGCTGCGAAGTTCTATCATGCAGGTTTGGGCTCAAAAGAACGAAAGAAAAGACAAGAAGATTGGTTTTTAGATACATTCAGATGCATGGTCTCAACGAACGCATTTGGAATGGGAATAGATAAGTCAAATGTTAGATTGGTTGTGCATTATGGTTTAGCGGATTCATTAGAAAATTATTATCAAGAAATAGGAAGAGCTGGAAGAGATGGGAATATGAGTAGGGCGGTACTTCTATATAATCATTCAGATATCCAAGAACTGAAAAAGCGGACAGGTAAAAGATTTCCAGAAGAACATGTCGTGAAGGAATTCTACAAGAAATTAATGCAATATCTTAAAATTGCATATGGGGATGGAGAAGGATTACAAAGGCCTTTTACTTTCCATAGTTTTTGCAAAGACTCACAAAGTTCAGTAAGTAAAGCATACTATGCCTTAAAGATATTAGAAGATGATGGATGGATACGCTTTTCTGAAAATCTAACTAAAATTTCAACTGTCCGCATTTTCCTTGCACGTAAAATACTTGAGAAGAAACTGAATGACAGTTCGATTGAGTCTGAAGTGCTTTCCACATTATTACGATCTTATGAAGGTATGTTCTTTTCTAATACCCGTATTGAAGAAAAGTTTATTTCAAACAAATTAGGAATTGATCTAAGTGCAACTAAAATTGCACTGAAGAAATTAAATGATCAAAACTTTATAGAATATAGGGAATACAAAGAAGGTCCTCAAATCACGATTTTAAGAAGACGCGTTAAACAGGAATTCTTTAGTATCAATCGTACACGATTCAATGCAAAGAAGGAGGAAGTCTTACGGAAACAAGAAAAGTTAATCTCCTTTGTTTTGGAAGAAACGCAATGCAGACAGAAAATTATACTGGAATATTTTGATGAATTAGATTACAAAGCTTGTGGAATCTGTGATATTTGTAAAAAGAATTCTCTAGATACAACAAGTTTGCAATCAAAATTGTGGAAGTTTATTTCAAATGAAGAAGTTAGTTTATTAGACGCAGTGCAATTTTGTGGAGAGGAGAACAAAGATGATGTTTTGAAATTACTTAATGAATGGGAGGATTTAAAGAGAATTACTGTATCCAAAAACAATAGAGTCAGCATTAATTGAATTATAATAAAAATCACATACTTTTTATTTCTACGAGCTATGCTGAATATGACAGGCGTATGCAGAGAATCATTGGCTCATTGCTAAAGGCCAATTTCCAAGTAAGTTGGATTGCGAGAGCCAAGGATTTCTATATTGAAATGGAGGGGCTCCATTATATTCCTTTAAAAACAAAAGCTAAATCTGGTTTTAAGTTTTATGCTGAGTTTAATATTCAGGCATATAAACTAGCTTTAAAATCTGATGCTGGAATTCTTGGGGCCGTAGATTTAGATACTCTGATGGCGGCAAGTTGGGCAGTACGTAAGGGTAGGAGTTTAGTGTTTGACGCACATGAATACTTTACAGAGGTTCCAGAATTACAAGGAAGAAACTTTGTGAAAAATTATTGGGCAAGATTAGGTAGAAAATATATTCCTAAAGCTAACATAGCTTATACAGTAAATCAATCGCTTTCTGATATTCTCGGGAACTTATACAAGAGACGATTTGAGGTCATTAGAAATGCACCCCTAGCAATTTCGATAGGTGATAAACTTACAAGCGATGGACCTAAGATTATTTCTTACATAGGTGTTCTGAACATGGGTAGAGGTTTGCATCAGATAATTGATGCCATGCAGACATTGGAAGATGAGTATCAGCTTCAGTTGATAGGTGATGGAGATATTAAATCATATTTAGAAGAAAAAGTTTCTCAACTAGGAATGCAGAATAGAGTGCATTTTCTCGGTTATGTTGAGCCGGAAAAAATTCCAGGATTGCTAGTAAACTCGTGGTGTGGTATAAATTTATTAGATTCTACATCTTTAAACTATTATTACTCGCTGGCAAACAAGTTCTTTGATTATATGAACGCAAATTGTCCTCAAATATGTATGGATTTCCCTGAGTATAAACTAATAAATCGCAAGTATGAAGTCTCGTTGTTAGTGAAAAATTTAGATCCAAAAAATATTCAGACGGCTATAGAAAAACTAAAAGATAGATCAACGTATATAAGATTACAAGAAAACTGTAAACGCGCAATCAAGGAATTATCTTGGGAGAAAGAAGAAGAAAAATTACTGGCAATCTATAAGAGCTTAGACTCATGAAAATTCTCACATTATCAGACTTTTATTGGAATGCCGCTGCTAAACAAATCAATGAAAATGATTATGCTGTCTTTCAGGAAACAGGACAGGTTCTAAAAAGAAATCGATTCAAAAATTTAATTTATTATTGTGAGATAGTAGAGAAAGAAATGCCTGATATCATATTGTTAGCAGGCGATTTAACTGGAGATGGTAGTTGTGGTCATGGGTTTCAAAATGCGTTTACCTTCTTCTGCTATTTCCTTGAGCACATGCAAATTCCTTCCTTTCTGGTACAAGGAGATAATGATGTAGATGAATATTATGACCAAGTTCTTCCCTTATTAGATAAGTTCAAGTTTGTGAAAGCATGTGAAAATGATATTGCAGATTGCAATGGTGTAAAAATACTGGGCCTTTCTTTTTTGCAGACAAATCGGAAATACGTTTTGAAAGCATGTATTGAGAAGCATAAAGATCAAGAAATTGATCTCTTGTTTACACATTCGCCACTAAAGAGGCGAACAAAGTTATTTGATTTTAATGCTAAACATATAATCACTGGTCATTTTGATAATAAGCTTTTTTCACTTGATGGAAAGACATTCATCTCACTGTCAAATGACTCAGACTTAATTAGTTATTGTACTATAGAATTGGATAGTAAGAACCCAAAGTATAGGTATTGTCTTCACAACACACAGAGAAAGTTTACTGCAAGTCTGAATGACAGTCTGGAAGGATTGATGGGAGAGAGAAATGCGATATTACAAATAGATGCAAAACCCTGGCTCCATATTAAAAAGTTTGAAGAAATTGAAGCGCCGCATGATTGGGAAAGAAATAACAATAATCATATCGCGATGAAATTGAAATACCTCAGGGGACAAAAATACGCAGAAGCTGTACGGCGGATAAGAAGTCCTAAAGTAGAGAAAGGAGATAACCCGTATGGAATCCTAGGAGAAAAGATAAACCCATTCTCAAGAGTCTCAAAAACGATGATCTTAGATTATAATTAAAGAGATGATTTTTCCTACGCATTGATAATGCTATTCTATTCGATTCTTATCTTTGGTTTGCATGGGAGAAATAAATGAAATAAGCTTGTTTTATGGATGGTGGCAAATGTCTGTGTGTCTTTTTGCATTTCTTGCATTAATAGCTATATGGTTTCACTTAGGTAGAAGGCAAAATGATTTTGGGCAGGTATTGCTAGCGTGTTCCATTTTGTGCTGGAGCATCTCTGGAGCTATGGAGATTTTATATGCTAGAGGTACTTTGGGTATGGAGCATGGTACATTTTATATTCAAGGCAGTAGGAGCATTTTCTCTCTTTTAAATAGTTTGTTCATTCTTTTAGCCCTTCCTTGGTTTAAATACTTGCCTTCAGTATTGGAAGCCATAATAAAGTCAAAGTTCTGGAAGCTTATAGTGGGTCTTCCATTTCTATTTTCCATACTGCCTACTATCACAAAATTTATTAATCCTCAGCAATCTATGCTCATCAGCGAGCTAGATGTTTATTATTCTATACTTACTCTTATTATTCTAGCTTGGGTCTTATGGGAATCTTTTAATAAACGAAGATTGTTTTTGTTGGCCTACCTAAGTATCATATGTGTTGCTATCATATTCGCTGCTCAATTATTTAAACTCACAGATCATGGAATGTACCAGATTTTGTTTTCTGCAATCTTTAAAAGCAGTTTGATAATGATATTTTTTGCTCTTGCATTAAGTTGGGTAAAAGATGTTTCTCAGACATTAAGTGCAAATCCGAATGATATAAAACTTCGTATTTCTCAAAAAAGGGACGATCAAGGAAAATTTGAACACTTACTCCAGTTATCAGGCATTTTTAGTAAAGAAAAAGAGATACGCATCTCAAAGTCACAACATGAACTTTTGCGCAAATTTGCAGAGCGAAGAAAAGGGTCGTCAGAAGGATGGCTTGAGATCAAGCCGAAAAATGATAGTAGAGAAGATAAGACGTATGATATTAAGGATTACAATGAAATTAAACGCTTGCTTCATTCTATTCTTGATGCACAAATAGGCAAGGGTGCATGGTCAAAAGAGCAACACGAAATCCCACTTAAAAGCTTTCTTCTGGAAAGATCTACTGACAGAGAGAGGAAGATAAGATTAAATCTAAATCCAGAAGACATTGAAATTTCCTGATATAATTTTGTTTTGTCAGTAGCTGACTTACTGACAATTACTTTTCCATTCTGACAATCAAGCACTTAGCTTTTTATAAAAAATATCTTAGGCATCACAAAGTCTAAAGAATGAAAAAGCAAATCCATAGAAACTGTCTTATATCCTCACTTATATTAATCGGAATACCTCAGATCCTGTATAGTCAAGAAGGATTAGATGAAAAAATTAATGCTGCGTTTATGCCAATAGCAGTATGGTGGGAAGATTTGATATTTACAAGTATCCCATTGGGGTCAATGGAGGTCCCACTTGTTTTGATTTTGTTATTGCTGGGTGCAAGCTTTTTTACTTTATACTTTGGATTTATCAATGTGCGCAAATTTCCATTAGCTATACAAGTTGTAAGAGGTAAGTATGATCATTTAGATAAGCAATATGAACAGGAAGATATTAAAGACACTATTAAGGATGAGTCTCAGATAGGAGAAGTGAACCATTTCCAAGCTTTGGCTACAGCAGTTTCAGGAACAGTAGGTTTAGGAAATATAGCGATGGTTGCAGTAGCAATTTCAATAGGAGGACCGGGCGCAACGTTTTGGATGATTCTAGCAGGTCTCTTAGGAATGTCTACTAAGTTTGTTGAATGCACTTTGGGCGTCAAATACAGAGATATTTCTAGTGACGGTCAGGTGCATGGAGGACCCATGTATTATTTAAGCAAGGGATTAAAAGAAAATGGGAAGGCAGGGTTTGGAAAGGTTTTGAGTGTATTGTTTGCAATTCTCTGTGTGGGTGCTTCATTTGGAGGAGGAAATGCGTTCCAATCTAATCAAGCAGCTTCTCAAATAATAAGCAGATTAAATATTGAGAGTTCGAGTGCAGGAACATTGATAGGGATTCTATTTGCTGTAGTGACTGGAATAGTAATAATAGGAGGAATAAAGCGCATTGCTAAGGTTACAGAAAAGGTGGTTCCTCTTATGGCATTGATTTATGTGTTAGCTGCACTTATAGTCTTGCTAATGAATTTTCAATATATAGATGATGCAATCAGCCAAATATGCTCAGAAGCCTTTTCACCAAAAGCAGGTATCACTGGTGGTATTATAGGTGTAATGATCCAAGGATTTAGACGTGCAGCCTTTTCAAATGAGGCAGGAGCAGGATCAGCAGCAATTGCACATTCAGCAGTAAGGACACACTATCCTGCATCTGAAGGATTGGTAGCTCTTTTAGAACCTTTTATTGATACAGTAGTCATATGCACAATGACAGCTTTAGTTATTGTAATATTTAATATGAATGGGGTATTCGTCTATGGTGATGTTATAAACGATGAAGTTTTACTTAATAGCTCTAATACCCGAGTAGGAGGAGTAAATCTCACGTCTTTAGCTTTTGATGCTTCAATACCTGGGTTCTCCTATGTATTATCTATTGCAGTCATTTTATTTGCGTTTTCTACAATACTATCTTGGTCATATTATGGTTTACAAAGTTGGAAATTCCTTTTTGGTAGAAGCAAGGTCTCTGATTTAAGTTTTAAAATTCTGTTTCTGATTTTTACTGTCTTGGGTGCAGCTGTCACCATGGAGGCCGTCATTAAATTTTCTGATGCTATGATTCTTGCTTTGGTTTTCCCAAATATGATAGGCTTGTTCTTTCTATTTAAAAAAGCAAAATTGGAATTAAATAAATATTTAAAAGCAATTCAAAGTTCAAAGCTTTAACGCTTTGACATATTTATTATCTTAGGTAGATATAAACGAATACATGAATACTATATCTCCCTTTCACATTGCGATTCCCGTCATTGACCTACAAATTGCACGTGATTTTTACGCAAAGGTTTTGAATTGTCCTGAAGGAAGAAGCAGTGATAAATGGGTAGACTTTGATCTATATGGGCATCAGCTTGTAATACATGAAACGGGAAAAGGGAAAGAAAAACTTGATCATAATCCAGTTGACGGACATGAAGTTCCTATTCCACATTATGGCGTTGTCTTACCCTGGAAAGCTTGGGAAGATTTGTCTGCAAGACTTAAGTCATTTGACGTTCAATTCATTATAGAGCCTTATATAAGATTCCAGGGAGAAGCTGGTGAACAAGCAACTATGTTCTTCTTGGACCCTAGTGGGAATGCGCTGGAATTTAAGGCATTCAAAGACCTAAGCCAGCTCTTTGCTAAATAAAGTAACTTAGTCTAAACTAATTTTATCGATTATGAAAATCTCAACAGGCATCCTTCTCTTTCTCTTGATTTCAATTTTCAATTCTTCATGTAAGAAAGTAAAATCTGTAAAGCCAGAAGTAAACAAAGAAATGGAAATGAACAAGATCACAGATATCCTTATGGAACAGAAAGATGATTGGAACGCAAATAATATTGAAGCATTTATGGAGGCTTACTGGAATTCAGGAGAATTGACCTTTATTGGTTCTAGAGGAATGACTAAAGGATGGCAACAAACATTAGACAACTACAAGGAGTCATACCCAGATGCTGCTGCGATGGGGAAATTAAATTTTGAAGTTATAGAGTTGGATCTTATAGGAAGTGATGATGCAATTATGATAGGACGATACACGCTTATAAGAGAAAAGGATACACCTACGGGTTTGTTTACTTTAAGATGGAAGAAAATTAATGGCGAATGGAAAATTATAAGTGATCAGACTTGTGGCTAAAAGGCACAATATGCCGTAAATAAAAGAAAGCCGATAATAAATTACCAGCTTAGCTTTAAAACACCCTAAAAATTGAGAAACAATACTTCAAAGATAAGCGCACATATGGGCATAAACAAGGGGCTTATATCTACAGATAAATACCATTTATCTTACTAGCGGACTACACGTTACTATAACTGTAAAATAGTTTACGCTTTTTCTGTAAAGCAGCTTACATTTTAACGTCACTAAAATTCAATTATCTCGCATTCATTGGTTTCCAGATAGTTTCGGATAATGTAACTGGCTTCTTTTGTGTCACTATTCGTGTATTCAATAGCTTCCTTCATTTCTTCAACGCCATATTGCACATGATCTTGTTCTAAGTATCCATATCCTTGATAAACGCCCTCCTCAACAAGGACGATAGCTCTTTCAGATAAGGTACGTCCTTTCAGAATAATGAAAAAGTTTTCATTAAAGAAGGTATTAAGATAAGAGCTAGCAATCAAAGCTCTTTCATTATAGGTTTCAGCGTCTTCTTCAAAAACACAAGCACCTAAGCAATTTCCAAGATTTTTCTGAAAACATGCTTTCTCATCCTTCGGTCCAAGTTCACAATACTTATCACAAAGCTCAAGTTCGTTTACGATCCTGCGCATATAACTTGTTGCAGATTTTTTACTAGTTACATAGGTTAAGATGTCTTTACCGTCTAAATTTTTCTTTGATGATTTTTCATAGGAGAAATTTAAATATCCGCGCAAATCCAGGTACTGATAAATAAAGTAGGGGTATGATTTTTTTCTTTGTGCTTTATTTATTTCTGGATTATGCTTTTTAATTTCATCTGATTCTAAGAGTAATGCTATCAATTCGTTACCAGTCTCTATGAAAGAAATGGAGCGTACACGTTGTAACATGCGTTCATTTTTCCTGCTTGTTTTGCTAAAGTGTTGAATGATTCGTTTTTGAATGTCTATACTTTTTCCAACATATACGATACGTGTAGAATCATCATGCATATAATACACGCCAACTGTTTCTGGCAATTCCTTGATGTATTCTTTAGATATTCCTTCGGGAAGTTTTGTGAGATCCAATCCTTTGTTAATGAACAAATTTATATTCTCTTGTCCAACTTGGAGTTTCAACATCTTATCAAATATTATTGCAGTTGCTCTGGCATCCTCCAAGGCCCGATGCCTGCTAGAAACTGCAATTCCAAAATGCCTGATAAGACTTCCTAGGCTATATGATTTTAGCCCAGGGAATACTTTTTTAGATAAACGAACAGTGCATAATTGCTTTTTTGAAAACGTATAGCCTAGATGTTCAAATTCATTCTTAATAAAGCCATAGTCAAAACGAACATTATGTGCAACGAAAATAGTATCCTCAGTCATTTCGACTATCTTCTTTGCGACTTCATAAAACTTGGGTGCTCCAATCACCATATCATCAGTGATCCCAGTAATTCGTGTAATATTTGATGGAATACTGCGTTCAGGGTTTATAAGTGTCTCATATGTATTGGTGATTTCTTTTCCATCGTGAATGACGATGCCAATTTCAGTTATGCGATCGCGTTTAGAGAGACCCCCTGTTGTCTCTATATCGATGATAGCATATCGCTTTTGTTTCGTCATTTGTTAAGTCTAGATATATAGATATTCTTATTTCAGTTTAGACAACTTTAGTATGAATTCTCCTAAATAAAGAAAATTAATCAAAATACGCTTAACTTTACATTATGAAAATTTGTAATATGATTTTATTACTCCTTTTTAACTTATTCATATCATGTACAGGCAACAATGCCAATCTAAATAAAGATGCAGTACCTGAAGAAAAAGTTCAAAACCAAGAAGTCATTGTAGGTGCTGCAAGGACACAAGAGTATTTACATTTACTTAAAGATAAACATGTAGGATTAGTTGTCAACCAAACCAGCACAATTGGAAATGATCATCTGGTGGATATGCTCATTGAAAAAAAGATTAAGGTAAAAAAACTGTTTGCCCCTGAGCATGGAATAAGAGGGAAAGAGGATGCTGGAGCTAAGATTGAGGATGGGAAAGATGCCAAAACGGGTTTAGATATCCTTTCGCTATATGGCAAAAAGAAAAAACCTGCTAAAGAGGATTTAGAAGGTTTGGACATCTTGGTTTTTGATATCCAGGATGTAGGTGTACGGTTCTATACGTATATCAGCACGCTCCATTATGTTATGGAAGCTGCAGCAGAAAATGACATTCCGCTTATTGTATTAGATAGACCTAATCCTAACGCGCATTATGTGGATGGCCCAATATTAGAAAAAGAATTTAGTTCGTTTGTAGGAATGCATCCAGTACCTGTTGTCTATGGCTTGACTATAGGGGAGTATGCAAAGATGATTAATGGTGAGAAATGGCTTTTAAATGAAGTGCAATGTGACTTAAAGGTAATCTTATGTGAGGGATATGACCACAATACACAGTACCCATTGCCTATAAAGCCATCCCCAAATTTACCAAATTACAGATCCATTTTACTCTATCCTTCTTTATGCTTTTTTGAAGGAACACATGTAAGTGTAGGAAGAGGAACATCTACTCAATTTCAGGTCATTGGCTCTCCCTTATTAAAGGGAAAGAAAGCCTTTAGTTTTACACCAGTTTCTATGGATGGTGCAAAGTATCCTAAGCATGAGAATACAATCTGCTACGGAGATGATTTAACACAACTTGGTGAAAAGGAAATATTTAACTCTTCAAAATTAGATTTAGGTTATTTGATGGAATACGCTCGAATGCATAAGGAACTTGGAAAGGAATTTTTCTTAGCAAATAATTTTTTCAACAAGTTAGCAGGGAATGCAAAATTACAGGCTGCCATTAGAGAGGGCAAGACGGAAGAAAAAATTAGAGAAAGTTGGAAAGAAGATCATGAAAATTACTCTCAAATACGAAAAAATTATCTTCTATATAATATGTTTGAATAACGATTTTTAAACTTATAACATGCAATGCATTTAAAAGTATCAATATTATTTTTTGCCTCAATTGTATTTTTTTCTTGTCAAAGCCAAAATGAGATTGATAAGCAAACGAAGTTATT
Source organism: uncultured Saprospiraceae bacterium (assembly GCA_937967615.1). GTDB lineage: Bacteria > Bacteroidota > Bacteroidia > Chitinophagales > Saprospiraceae > CALCMJ01. The sequence continues at coordinate 6,328 of CALCMJ010000075.1, read as the reverse complement.
CGAAAAAGAATATTTAATTGCTTTGTCCCTGTTAGAAACTATCAAGCCAGAGCTTGTAAAATGGAAAGCAGTCAGGGTTAAAATTCAGGATCATCCAGAATTCATTAATAAAAACCCAGAAATTTTACGAAATGAAAAGGATCTCAAACGTTTTTCAGAAAAGATTGAATCCCATGGAAATGAATTAAAAAACTGGAAAAATCTCACAAATGATTTTCCTACAATGAAAGAGGAAAATGTAAAAAAGATGTCTGAAATGCGTTTAAAAAGTATGCAGAGTCTTATTAAAAATATAAAAAAACATTCTGGTGCTGGAAGTAGAATTTACGACAACGTAGTATTGAAATACTATAATGAAGATTAGTTAAATGAACGCCGTCAAGTATTGTTTTAGAACTTAAACTTTGCCTGCATTTTAATATCAGTTCTTGAATTACCATCAATACGATTTTTCCCACTCCCAATAGTTTCTCTGTTTTCTAGCACAGTCCTAGCAATTCTAAATTCAAGCATAGTATCAAATGTAAGATTGTATCTTACATTTAAATAAGTTCTAAAACCCCGGTCAGCATAAGCAGGAATGTAAAATTCATATAGGATATCATTCTCATAGACATAAATTGCTGAATTAAAATCATCTGTATCAAATAAGGCTACACGTCCCGTAAAACTAAACGAAGAGCCCATAGGTTTATAGATGATGTCTTGATACATCATAAATCCGTTTGAGCTATAGTCAGCATGTTTGTAGAAAGAAAACTCTATGCGATTTCTTAATTGTATTCCCTTTGCGATATCTACTGTACTATGAATTCTTGCTCTTTGTCTAAATCTATTTTTTACAGAGGAAACTGCAGATTGAGAGAGGGTATAGTTACGCTCTTTCTTTTCAATAACATACTGGAGATAAGCGCTGTACTTTCTCTTCTTTCTATATGTAACTTTTCCTAAGAGTTCATATCCAGTAGAAGGCTTGTCTACTCCAAAACGTAGCCAGGGGAATTTCCACACATCAATATAACTTGAGAAATTCCAATTATAGTTTGGCCGAACATCCAATCCCAAGTAGATACCAGATTCATTGTTAGCTGCAGAGCCTTCTCCAAACGCATTTGATCTTAAACTAGGGAACTCACGTGGGTAATCTCTATATAAGATCGCCAGGGAAGCCTTAGGGCCTAATGCAGCTAGGATTCCATTTAGGTAGGCAATAGAGCCAGTATCTGCATGCACTACCTCACCAAAGAAGTTAAAATTCTTATAACGCCAGGTGTAATCAAGACCATTGTAAAGTAATTTGTCACCATTGAATCTAAATGTATTATAGAGTTGATCAGATCTTTTGAGTTTTTCCCCAAATGAAAAATAGCTACTATATCCAGATATAATAAAATCCTCAAAAGAATATTTTACATTCACGCCCGTCACAAATTGTGAAAGCTTATTTTTTTTACGTATTTCACTTTCTGTTCTATGGTCGCCACTTTCTAGTATGCTGGAAAAGAATACCTGCGTGTTTTCAAAATCTTGAATAGTATCAATGTTTGCATCTCTTTTAGAAAATGAGATAAAAGGTGTTATTTCTAATCTCTTTGTTGGTGCTAGAGTAAATGTTGTTCCTCTAAAATAATTGTTTTCGGCAACAGAACCATAGGATCTGACTGGTCTACCATCTTTTTTTATTTGTGTGACATAAGACCCTTTACCAGAACCAAAATTATTATGCATAATAATACCCTGTCCAAGACTTACGGTATAATCGCCTATAATAAAATCCTTAAGCCATGACTTATAATTCTTGAGATGAAAAAAGGCAGAATAATAATCAAAGCTATTAAACTGCTTTTGCCCATCAATATCTCTAGATTGAAAGAATAATTCACCTGCATCTTTCTCAGCAAGAAAACCCAATTTCATGCGGTTCTCATATTCATAGCGATATCGTAGGGTGTATTTATCCTTTGATCCTAGATACGGACTAGTCTGATCAGCATCATATCCCTGTTGGTCTTCAAGTACTCTTTGCCACTTAGTGTACAAGGTTGATTTTCCCTCTGCAAACATACGTGGAAGAGAAACTTGAAAATCATCAGTCCCTCCCAGTTTCACAAAAGGGAGGAGGTTTTCGATTATGTTTGCATTAAAGCCTTCAATCGCCTGCAATTCTTCTAGAGCAATAAAGTCTCCGTAGGTTCTGCGATAATTTAAAAACTGTTCTGCTTGTAGAGGATCTAATATTCTTGTGCTGCTTAAAAACTCTGCGTCAATCTTATTTAAGTCTTGGGGATGTTCATAGTAATATAGGAGACTTTCATACAATTCATTAAAGCTACTTTCATTTAAATCTTCGTCTTCTGAAAGTATACTCTCTATGATTTCTTCTAGGTCTAATACAGCTTTCTCGCTTTGAGAATAACTGCAAAGGGGGAGAAGCAAAAACAGGATTAGCTTCCAGTATTTTGAAAAGTTTCTAAGCTTGATTTTTTTTGTATGAGACTTTCTATCCATAAATCAAAAGCAAAATACAAAAAAGCTCTTCTTTCTAATCTTTCTTTTCGCAGTTGCTTCAGCTGATTTAATACATTTTCTAGCTCTGTTTTGGATGGAAATAACTTTGCCTTTGCTGATTTACGTAAAAGTTCTAGAATAAGATCAACTGTTTTGCTTTGTTCTGCTTGTTTACTGAAACTTCGCTTGACGTTTAAGATTGTGTTAGAAATCAAATCATAATTTCTCAGATGAAAGTGTGAAATCAAAAGGAGTAGTTTTGCATATACGATGACATCCTGTCTTAAGTAATTCCCTTCTTCATAAATTAATTTATTCAAATAGTCTATTGCTATTGAATATTTCCCTGCGCCAAAATAGACCCAAGCAATCTTATAGTAGAATATGTAGCTTTTGTGCAAGTCCATTTTCTGACTATGTTGTGACAAGTTACTTAGAACTGAAGGCACAAGTTTTGTTCCTTGTAGGTAGTCACCCTCAAGATAGATTCTGTTTATCTCAGCAATAGAGAGATAATAAAAATATTGCGTTTTTGTATTCTCAGAAAAACTATCACCATGCTTTCTGTGGAAACTTATCATAATGTAATATGATCTTAAGAATTTATCCAAGGAACCAAAGTAGTATGCACTTGTCATAGCATAGTGCAATCCGCGTAAGTAAAGATGTGGATCTTTTTGCTTCATAATAGGGGAGGTGTTAAAGTGATCCACCCATTGTAATGCATGTTTATAAGCAAATTTAAAATTGAGCGTCATGTAATTGTACCAGACGTAGCTTTGGTGTAAGAATATGTATTCATAAAAACTAAGTTTCCGAATATCAAAAGGAGGCAAGTTAGATTGGAAATATTCATTGATAATAAACAAATCTCTTTCTGATTTAGCAAATCCTAATTTAATATAGAGTCCTTGAACACGTAAACTCAGATTTAGAAATGCAGAAGTGCCTGCAACGATTTCTTTTAAGGTATTTGATTTGTTTATTAAGTTTTCAACCTTGTTTTTAACTTTCCTTGATCTTGTGATATGCCTTGACTCTATTCGTTTTTGGAATTCCAAAACTTCAAAATACAAGAGATTCTTTGATGCTTCCTTTGCAATAGGAGTTATCCTATCCAGTAACTTGAGGCTTTGGAGGTATAATCCTTTGCCATAGAGTATTTGAGCAAAGTCTAGTTGCTCTCTTAGTTGAATTTCTATATTCTTGTTAGTATGAAGGAGTCTAAGGCTCTTCATAATCTGACTATAGAGATGTCTTTTTAGATTATTAAAATTAGTTCTATTCATGCCAGGGAAGGCCATTAGTAATTTGTCCTGATTCAATGGATTCATCTTTTCTAGGACTTCAAAAAGCTTAATGAAATGCACGTCTTTATTACTGCTCAGACGATTAGCGAAGAGTTTGAAATTACGTTTCTCTGATTTATCAAGGCTGTGAACAAGATTAAATAAGAGCTTGGTTTTAGATATTGGCATAACACAAAATTAATCATATACTATTGATATACAATAGTATATGAAATTAAATATACATTGGATATAACAGAAAACATATTAATTATAAAAATAATAAGACTATACTAATATAGATTTACACACAATTATTTAATTAAAACAAATCATGGGAAAAGTAAAACTAGAGTATATATGGTTGGATGGATCTGACCCAACCCAGCAAATGAGAAGTAAGACTAAAATTCTTGATACTTCCAAATTTAAAGGCAAGCTAAAAGATGCACCGGTATGGTCATTTGATGGATCATCCACAAATCAAGCCGTTGGAGGATCTTCTGATTTACTTCTTAAGCCTGCTCGCATCTTTAATGATCCTTCAAGAAGAGATGGCGTAATTGTAATCTGTGAAGTGATGAATGCTGATGGGACGCCACATGCAACGAATGCAAGAGCTACTATTGATGATGATGACAATGACTTTTGGTTTGGGTTTGAGCAAGAGTATGTATTCTGGGATATTGAGCATCATTCGCCTTTAGGCTTCCCAGCAGCAGGGTATTATCCAGCACCTCAAGGACCTTATTATTGTTCAGTGGGTGCTGAGTATGCGGTAGGTAGAGAAATCGTGGAAGAACACATGGATTACTGTATTGACGCAGGTATAAATATAGAAGGTATTAATGCTGAAGTCATGAAAGGCCAATGGGAATACCAAGTGTTTGCAAAAGGAGCAAGAGAGGCAGGCGATCAGTTATGGGCAGCGAGATATATGTTAGAAAAAGTTGCTGAGAAGTATGGTGTTCGCGTAAATCTGCATCCAAAACCTGTGAAAGGTGACTGGAATGGATCCGGGATGCACGCAAACTTTTCTAATACAAGATTGAGAAAGGGTGGCAGTAAAAAAGTATTTGAAGAAATTTGCGAGAAGTTTAGACCAAAAGATCGTATAAAAGAAGCGATTGAAGTTTATGGTGCAGATAATGATCAAAGACTAACAGGAAAGCATGAGACACAGTCTATTAAAAAGTTCTCTTATGGGCTTTCAGACAGAGGGGCGTCCATTCGAATTCCTATAGCAGTTGCTGAAAACAAGTGGAAGGGATGGTTAGAAGACAGAAGACCTGCATCAAATGCAGATCCATACAAGGTTGCAGCGAGTATTATACGGACTGTAAAAGCATAAATCGCAAAAGCCCATCAAAATTGATGGGCTTTTGTTTTGCATTAAAATAAGTGCATAAACATCTTTAGCTTTGTACTATGAAAACCGCATTAACTATTATAGGATTTTTATTATTTGCAGTAGGTCTACTAGCGTTGATTTTAAGCTTGGTAGGATTAAAGCTGAGTTATTTGACTTGGATAGACGCCTCTAGCAGGGGCTTAGGACTCGTCATAAGGCTAATCATGATATTTGGAGGAGTGAGTTTAATGTATGTGGGTAAGATGAATGAAATAGATTGAAACAGTAGATGTGTAAACTCAATTCCAAGTCTAAAAAAAAGTTAATAGTAAATTAAGTTTTTGTATCAGAAAGAAATGCGGTGCATATCCAATAAGATTTTCTTTACACTTCATAGGATATGAAAAGAATCTCTAAATTTCACAAAAGACTAAAGCTCCCGCGATAAGGATGGAAAGGGCCCTGAAAGGGGTCGCCGATAGGGGACGGAACCCCTGCACAGCCTGACTCATAAATCTGAACCTGTAGGGTGAAGATTTAGGAGGATCGCCCAAGTAATTAAGAATACTTTTCCATTTTAATGCGATTGAAAGTATTAAAAACTAATTGTGCAATCAACTAAGGAAATACTTCTGTTGCAATACCCATAGCCTTTAAAAAGAGTTTTCTGTCAATATCTATCTCTTCTTCCTTTTGGTCAAAGTAATAGATAAGGTTTTCAGTAGGCATGTTTCCAACCAGGTCATCTTTAGCCATTGGGCAGCCTCCATAGCCACGGATTGTACTATCAAAACGTTTGCAACCACTGTTGTAAGCGGCATCAATCTTTTCTTTCCAATTATTAGGATGTGTATGTAGATGTGCTCCAAACTCAACATCAGGATAAGGAGGTATCAGGTTGTCAAATAGATAGGAAATGCTTTCAGGAGTTGCTACTCCTATCGTATCTGATAGAGCGATAATTCGAATGCCTAATTCAGCCAGTTTATCTACCCATCGTTGGCAAATTTCAACATTCCATGGATCACCATACGGATTTCCAAATCCCATAGAAATATACATGATTAGTTTCTTACCATTCGCTCTTGCAATTTCGATTATATCTTCTACACGTTCAATTGACTCCTCTATAGTTGCATTGGTGTTTCTGAGTTGAAAGGTTTCTGAAATTGAAAATGGG
>CALCMJ010000074.1 GCA_937967615.1 uncultured Saprospiraceae bacterium | reverse complement strand
GTAAATGCGATAGGGGTAGTAAGGGACGCAGTGTCCCTACTAAGTCTCTAGCATGCTAGAGACTTAGTAGGGACGGAACCCCTGAATGACCCGGGCATAGATCTATTGCACTTGTGCAATAGATCTATGCATCGCCCAAACCTCTCTTACCCTCCACTTTTTGCAAGCTAGCAGACAAATGACCATTAGTTAAATGCTATTCTTTTCCAAAATCGCGGGGTCACACCTTATTATGTGTCTTGATTATGTAATTGAAAGTAGGAATGAAACCCTGTCAATAACAACTTAATAATTATGAAACCTGGATATTTTGTTGCGCTCTGCGTAGCCCTAAACTTTTTTGCTTGTACTGAAGATAAACTCGCCTTAAACCAAGAAGTGCAGAGCTTTACTTTCCAAAGCTATATTGTAGATTATGGAACTACGCATGCCGAAGAGTATAGCTTAGAGTCTGAACACTTAATCGTAGAATTACCTTCTGCTATAGCTCACGAACTACAAGCAAACTATAAGAGTGGACAGCTACTTAACATAGAAACTGACGATATTCATCAATTTGTAAATGGGAGTTTTGACTTGAGCAAAGTACAGCTCTCTAAGAACTTGCTAGCTGAAAATAGAAGTGGCATGAGACGCGTCTTAGGTGTCATTGTAAATGGGCCTGACAAAGCTGCCTTAGCAGAAATATCTGATATTGAACGCAATCTGTTTTCAAAGGAAATATCGAGCAAATCTTTAGAATCTTTTTACGACTTACAATCGTCTGGTCAGATTCATTTTGAAGGTGATGTTGTGGAAATAGATTTTCCTGAAAGCATTGCAGGAATGAATTTCCTAAGGGTGAAGTGTGAAGATATATTGAATGATTTAGGATATTCTTATGATGATTACGATCACGTATGTTTCTTCACTGACGATACTAACAATTACTTAGGACTTGCTTCTATGAATGGAAAGTTTTCCCATGTTGATGAATCATTATCAGCTTATGCTCTGACTCATGAAATAGGCCACAATCTAGGGTTGCGTCATGCAAGCCTTATTACGGAGAATGGTGTGCGCAAAGAATATGGAGACAAGAGTGATGTGATGGGAAGTTCTTACAAGGAGTTAAACGGTGCACATCGCTTGTGTATGGGATGGATTGAAGATTCTAGGGTTCAAGAAATTCATGGCTCATCTGCTTCTATGGAAATTGTACCATTGGAGTTCCACACATTGGACGTGGACAGAACTCAGGTGATGACATTAAAGGCAGACGAATTTGACATAGTACTGTCCTTGCGCACAGATTTTAATGAATTTGATCAAAGTCTGCAATCTCACTATGTTAACAATATTGCCGTACACAGATTACTTCCAACAAATCAAACCGAATTATTAAAAATCCTTTCTCCTGGAGATAGCTATACTATGGAAGATGTCAACAAAACTGTTGAATACGTAAGTTTGCAATCTGATAATTCTGCTATCTTAAGAATTGCGAAATAGAAGAGAAGGGAGTCAAGCGTCAAGCTTCTTAAGTGTATACACCTTAAATCCACAGTGCCGAGCGAGATAAACGCAGGTAGTTTGGGGATTTTTGGAATAAAATAGAATGGGGAGAACTAAATACGTACATTTGTCGTTATATTTACGACAAGTTGCGCATTATGATAGTAAAAGAACAAGAAATACAGTATAATCTTACAGATGACAAGAACATCTTCCTTCTCATGAGCACTGTAAGAGAAGGCATTAATTATAAGCTATTTTCAAGCATTGTAAAAAACAGCCCTTTCAATATCAAAGAATGGTGTGATTTCCTGAGTTTATCAGAGAGAACTATTCAGAGGTATAAAAAGGAGAAAAAAGCATTTGAGCCTATCCACTCTGAGAAAATTCTCAAGATTACTATCTTATTTAAGAGAGGTGCAGAGATCTTTGGCACCGCTAAAAAATTCAACACTTGGTTAGAATCAGAAAACTTAGCTATAGGAGGTATGACGCCTAAGTCTTTTCTTGATAATGCGTTTGGCATAAACTACATTGAAGATGAGCTTCATAGAATAGAACATGGAATACTTGCATGATTCTTTATAGACTTAGTAAGGCGAAGTATAAGAATGATCTTTCTGGACGTGGAGCAGAAATTGCTGGAGGAAGATGGAACAGCAAAGGGACTGCCGTCGTATATACTTGTGAATCCATTGCCTTATGCAATGTAGAAGTTGCAGTGCGTATTCCCTTAGGGATCATTCCATCAGATTATCATTTAATACATATTGAAATACCGGCAAAGACAAAAGTAAAAACGCTGGATCTATCCAAGCTCCCTCACGACTGGAACTCCTATCCCCACTCCCACTCTACTCAAGCAATTGGAGATGATTTTATCTCATCAATGAAAGAACTTGTTTTAAAAGTACCCTCCGCTGCTGTCCAAGGGACGTTCAACTATCTAATAAACCCATTTCATCAGGATATGAAAAAGGTAAATGTTATTAAGACAGAAGAATATAGTTTTGATAAGAGATTATTTGTTCGCTAGTTCTAATTAGACAAAAAAAAAGCTGACACATAAATGCATCAGCTTCCATAGAAATTAAATTTCTTTCTTATTTGATTCTTACAAATCTCTTTATTTCATAAGTATCATCCACAAAATTTACTTTTAATAAGTACATTCCAGGATTCAATGCATTGATGGAGATTCCTCTCATTGCATCTTCAGCACTTACTGTCGTCATAACTTTTCCATTTAAACCAATTACTTGAACTTTAGTAACTGTAGTATGGTCAACATCAGTAATGCTAATTGTTTCAAATGCCGGGTTAGGATAAATCGTAACATCCTTTCTTATTTCATTTATAAGTCTAGCTGCACAGTCTCCTGATGAACTGTTTCCTGCTGTGAAATTACAAATAGCACTCCACTCACTAAGATCATTACCACAAACTGCTTGCACTCTCCAATCATAGGATTGTCCATTAGATAAACCAGAGATAGTCTGTTTAATATTGGATGTAGAAAAGTCATTCCAGTTCGTCTGACCTGCTTCATCAATTTGAACATTATATGAAGTTGCAGAACTCACCGCTCCCCAATTTAATGTTGCTCTCTTAGGTTTGATGTTAGACGCATACGTTCCACCTGGTGTATCACATGTTCCTCCGCCTTCACAAGGGGCACAGTTAGGTCCTCCACAGTCCACTTCCGTCTCACCGTTATTGAGAATACCATCTGAACATGTTTCTCCTCCGCCGCCACAAGGATCACAATTAGGACCTCCGCAATCCACTTCTGTCTCACCATTATTAAGGATACCATCTGAGCATGTTTCAGGATCTGTTGTTCCATCTCCACATCCATTACTTGACAGCAGACTTTCTCTTAAACCTCCAGCAGCAAATAGAGCATCCATTCTATCTGATTGTCCACTTGTGAATAAATTCATACATGCATCATCAGAATAGTCCATATAGTTTTCTACCATATCTAATGAACCACATGATATATGTCCAGTAGCACAACCGTAATTAGCACCATCTGATAAAGGTGTATCATCAACAAAATCGTCTACACTACATCCACCATCTCCCCAGATATGTCTTAAATTTAACCAGTGGCCTACTTCATGTGTTGCAGTTCTTCCTAGATCAAATGGAGCTGTAGCAGTCCCAATTGTTCCAAAGTATGCATAATCATTTACTACTCCATCTGTAGCGTCTGGTCCACCTGGGAATTGAGCATATCCAAGTATTCCTCCACTTATATTACATACCCAGATGTTTAAGTAGTCATCAGCTGGCCATGCATCTAAACCTCCAGAACTATAAGATTTTACAGCGTCATTAGTTCCAAAAGATCTTTTGTTTGTTTTTCTTCTTTGAATCCCTGAAGTAGGGTTTCCGTCTGGATCCACTGTAGCAAGGCAAAATTCAATTTCTGAATCAGCAGCTTGAGGCCAGTCATTCGTTGCATCAGAGTTTGTTGCTCTAAAATCATCATTCAATACATCTAACTGGGACATGATCTGTGCATCTGAAATGTTTTCAATGTTCGCTTTCCATACTACATGTACAACAACGGGTATTGTAACAATTGTTCCGTTAAGTTTAGTAGGATTCTGTAAATATTTATTTGTTATTTTTTCTTGATCAGTCATCCTTTGCTCCATGTCAGGATCTTGTTCAAGTTGATTAAGCATGTGCTCATGCGAAGCACAATTTCTTTGCGCATCTATCGTCATAGACGCAGTAAGTAATACCAGTAATAATAGTAACGTGTTTTTCATTCGAAATTTCATTTAGGTTAAAAAGATATTGGAAGAGGTGCTAAAGTGGACTGCAACTTAATTAAAATACTGTACTTAGAGTAAAAGAAATTAAACTAATCTATTGGGGCTGTTTTTTACCAAATAATCTACTGAAATTACCGCGAAAGCCCATGTTTTGCAAACTTATATTTTGGATTTAGAAAGAGTATTCATGTACTCGCAAATTCTTTGTTGGAAATAATGGACGCCTTGTTCCATACTGGGCGAAAACCTGCCTTGCTGATACAGGCTAGATTCTAGCCCACTCTGTACCCCTTCAACGACAAACTCATCTTCTCTTTCTGTTTTATCTCCCAGCTGATCTCCATCTGTAAAACGGTTGTCTTGTAAGTCCTTTAGGTAATAAATGAAGTGGACCTTTGTAAGCTTAGGAGTAAGCGGCATAATAAAATTGAGCTGTACACCCCAGCTATAAAAGTTAAGCATCATGTTGGGAAATATCCAATAATAATATGCTGCTACTTTTTTCCCAGTGTCTGGATGATTTTCTGGCACATCAATGGTCGCAGTACCATCTGAAGCATATCCAATCTGAAGTACCATGTCCTCATAACAAAGTGTTTCGTATTCTCCATAATCAATTAGGGCATTCAAGTCATTATGAACAAAAGGAATATGAAAGCCTTCAAGAAAATTCTCACAGTAGAGTGCCCAATGCGCATTTACAGAATATACCTTGTCATATTGTGGGCAATGTGTAAAGTCCTCAATATTCAAAAAGCCAACACGCTCATTAATTTTGGAAAAGATACTATCAAAATCTACTTTAGGATTCAAGCTCGCAAATAAAAACTGATTCCAAGATTTGAGATCTACTTTCTTTAAATGATCGCAGGCTGCAGGAAATCCTTCTACGGATTTAAATTCTGGCATGCTTAAACATTCTCCTTCTAAGGAAAATCTTCTACCATGATACTTACAAGTGAGGTTCTGGCTCTCTGCTGGATGGTGCGACAAAATAAATCCGCGATGCGTACAAACATTGGACATGCACTTTATTTCATCAGATTTCTTTGTAAGGAGTAAAGGCTCATCTAGATAATTCTCCATGAAAGTTCTTGGATATGTTTTGACAGCTCCTTTAAAGAGTTCATTTTTATCTCCTAGATATTGCCATGATTTAGAAAATATATTTTCTTTAGCATTATCCCAAGCCTCCTTAGATAGGTAAAAGTCTTTATCTATGGTTCTAGCTTTTGTTATATCATTGTCTACGAAGAATTTTTTCATTATCTGCTAAACTCACTTTTAGGATACCATTTTGGCCATTCTTGCGAATTCGACATTCGCCATCCTATATTAAGAAAAAGCTGACCGTCTTGAATCATACCATCCATAATCCACTCATCAGGACTATATTCATCCGAGGGTTGGTGATATCGTTCAGCAGTATAGGTTTCTTTAAATTCTTTTACATATTCCACGCCTTTATCCCAATGCTCATAATTCCCTTCAGCATAAAGAACTGGTACACCTTTTTTTGCAAAGTTAAATTGATCTGATCTAAAGAAAAATCCTTTTTCAGGTTCGCTTTCATTCATCACATATCTACCTTGCTTTTTAGCTTCCTCTTCAGCGATCTTATCCATTTCTGAATGTCCCATTCCTATAATCGTAAGGTCTTTCATCTTCCCAGCGGGATTCACGCCATCCATATTTAAATTACAAACTGTTTTATCTAGTGGATAGATGGGATTATTACTATAAAATTCTGATCCCAAGAGACCCTGTTCTTCTGCTGTAACAAAAAGAAACACTGTAGAGCGTTTGGGTTTTTGTTTTGCTTTTGCAAAGGCATCAGCTATCGCTAATACAGTCGCCGTTCCACTTGCGTTGTCCAGTGCTCCATTATAAATATTATCACCTGAGAGATTGGGATCTTTTCCTAAATGATCCCAGTGCGCTGTATAAACAATATATTCTTCAGGCTTTTCAGAACCTTCGATTATCGCAATAACGTTTTTAGAATTCTCTGCTTTGAAGGTATTCTGAACACTCGTTGTCGCTGTTGCATTTAGTGCTACTGGTTTAAAGCCTTTCTTTCTAGCTGCTCTTATCTGTTTACCAAGGTCTTGACCACATGATGAAAATAATTCCTTCGCTACATCTAACGTAATCCATCCTTTAATCCCACAGTCCTGTTCTTTGCTTCCTTCGTCAAGCCCTTGTTGCCCTCCCGTCCAAGAGCTTTCAACGACGAACCAAGGATAACCAGCTGAACTAGTTTCATGAATTAAAATTAAGCCATCAGCTCCCTGTCTATCCGCTTCTTCATATTTATATGTCCATCTTCCATAATAGGTCATTGTATTCCCTTTAAAAAACTCTGGATTCTCGCTTCCATATCCAGGATCATTGACAAGAACTACGGCTGTCTTGCCTTTCATATCTAACCCAGCATAATCATTCCAACCCAAATCTTCGTCTACTATCCCATAACCACAAAAGACGAGTTGGGACTTATCTAATCCTACTAATTCTTGCTTACGTTGTGTATGTACGACAAAATCCTTCTTTTGCTTTAATTCCATTGTTTTAGCTGGTGTGGAAATTGTCATTGTTTCTGCCATAACTCCATCAATTTCAAGCAGTGGCACATCTTGAAAGTAGGAAGTCCCATTGCCTGGAGGAATACCTGATAACTTCAATTGCTCTCTTATATAATTTACTGTCATTTCCTCACCCTTACTTACGGGCTTTCTTCCCTCAAATTCATCACTTGCAAGCTTGGCCAGATGCTTTTCTATAAGCGATTCGTTAATCTCAAGTGCAGCTACATGAGTGGCTGCTGACTTGTTAGAATCAGCGCAAGAGCATATAATACAGATTACAACTATACTGAGTAGGATTTTATACATACGTTGAAATTTTCTATAAGGTAAGAATTGTAGAGCTGATAAGATAAAGGAATCCTTAGTTTTCTAATTTCTTTAAAAGTGCAATTGCTGATGTTTTTCTAAACTCATCTTCCGCAGATACAATAGACTTTAAATGTGTTTTGGCTTTTTCCAAATTATTCAATTCTAAACTATTTAGTGCTGTGTACCAATTTATTTGGTTCTCATAATTTTCCAATTTAGATTGTTTCAAGCTATATAATAAATGGGATGCCTCTTCTTGCTCGCCTATAGCCATCTTACAAATGGCCTTAAAGAACACGAGTTTCAAATCAATATCATTTGAATCCTTTAATTGCGTGTCTATCCCATGAATGACTTTATTATATTCCTTCCGTTCATAATCAATAAATATTTCTCTTAGAGCTGATGCTTTATGTTCCCCTCTTTCTATTCTGATATAATCGTTTGGATATGGGCTAAAATTTTCTAAATACAAAGTTGTGAGATCATTTGTTGGATTTGATTGAAAAAAGAAACTAAGGAAGCCAGCCAGAATTAGAATACCAGCCGCATAACTCAGCCATCTTTTAACTCCTATTGTCTTAGGCTTTTGCAGTTGAGGGCTCTTTGCTTCCTTATTCTGTAGCAAAGATTTTAGCTCAATATTTCCATTGATTTTTAATGCGTTTTGTACTGATTTTTTTAACTCAAATTCTTTCGCAAATTCCAAATTAGAATTACACAGTTCATGAAAACGAGAAATTTCATCCTGACTTAATTCGTCTCTAAGATATGCATCAATGAATTCAAAATCTGTTAACTCCAAGCTCATTCTATTTTATTTTAGACGCTGTAATTATCGCTTTTAACTTTTTCATACACTGGTACTTTCTACTTTTAACTACATCTGTATTTTCATAAGAAAGATGTTCTTTTATTGCATCCAATTTATATCTCCTATAATAAAAGAGTTCAAGAATTTTTCGGCAGGATTCGTCCAACTTGTCCAGACCATCTTTTACTATCATCTTGTCGTGCTCTTGATTATAATTATCATACAAATTTGTTTCCCCTTCATCTGGTATAAATTGAAAAACATTTTCTGAGGTAGAGATTTTTTTCATTTGAATAGCACGCTTTAGAAGAAGGTTTCTCGCTACACCAAAAAGGTAGGCTTCTGGTGTGGAACTGATTCCTTCCACCCTTCCTTCAATAACTCTATTATACAATACAATGATAGCATCCTGATAAACGTCTAAAAGGGTGTCATTATCCGTATTAAATCTAGAATTACCCCAGGCCAAGAATTTAGACTTTTGTCTATCATAAAACTGGGTCAATGATTTCTCGTGGTCAGTGGTGAAAGCAATCTTTAGTTGTTTGAAATCCAATTTAGTGCTCTTTGCAGTTTAATCGTTCTAGTTTGAAATGCAATTAAAGATAAGCATTAATTCATAATAGCGGCCAACTCAAACTAATGGTTTAACATCTCAAATATGGTTATTTTAACTTTTTCAAAGTTATTGAATGGGATCAAGTGTCCATCACCTTCCCATGCCATTATCTTTAAAAAGTCTTTTGAGATATGTTTTTCACTAAAGTCTAAATTAGGTCTAGCAGGGGCAATCCAATCGTCCTTGCAATGCATATGAATAATAGGAGTCTTTATCATGTCCCAGCTTGATTCTATTTTTTCAAGTGCGCTGGCATGATTCAATTTTTCTTGGACGGAAACATTTACATAAGCAGGTAACATCCAAGAAATAAACTTTTGTTTTAAGATGTGATTAAACCAGAATTCTTTTTCCTCATATGGATTGATGACAGGTGCAATCATAAGTACTGAAACAAGTTTTTCTGGAAAATTTGCTGCATAGTTTCCTGCTATAGGTCCTCCAAATGAATGCCCTATCAAATAGAGACTATCAAAGTCAAATGCATTCAAGACGGTGTGCAAACCTTCTGTGTGGGCTTGAATGTCATTTTCAACTTCCCCATAGTTTGAGCTGCCGTATCCTATCCGATCAATAGCGACTAATTGTGCTGCTGATCTTAAACTTTTATCTTCTAGATATTCACTAAATGCATTCCACGCTCCGGGGGCTCCATGTAAAAAACAAATTAAGCGTTTTGACTTTATGTTTCCAGTAGATACTGATCTAATCTTTCCATCGGAAATGGCATGGAATTGTTCCTTATAACTAATCTCCTTTTCAAGAAATATCGCTTTAGTCTCATCTGCAGGACAATTGATCTTATTTGCCATTAAGTGAGATAACACAAGTAGACAGATTAAAAGCAACAAGACAAATAAAGAAATACGTTTTAGGATTTTCAAGCAAATGAATTTACCACAAAGATATAAACCCCTGAGGCACTCCTGCTCAAGATTGAAGGAATATTTAGTCTACTTATTTATAGCCTGAAGTAATTTTTTTGCTGAAGTTTTTCTAAAGGAGTCTTCTGAGCTTAAGATATCTTGAAGGTGACGAACGGCACTTTGTTTATCTTTTGCCTTAATCGCATTCAGAGCAGAATACCAGTGGATTTGGTTGAAATAGTCTGGCATTGCATTAATATTCAAATTATTCAGAATTTGTTCCGCTTTTACATTTTTATCAAGCGCCATCAAACTAACTGCCTTATAAAATTGTAGATTTTGATTAAGGTCCGTTTCCAAATTAGATTTATCAATGGATTCAACGACATATTCATATTCTGCATTTCCATAAGCGATAAAAATTCTATTTAACTCATCTAAGACTGAGTCTCCTCTTTCTATTCTGACAACATCATTAGGATACGGGGTAAAGTTTTCATCATACAAATCTACAAAGCTAGTTTCACCTTGGGTGTTAACTAAAAAATTAAACGCCGCAAATGCTAGCGCAAAACCAGCTGCAATTTTTAACCATTTAAAGCTGTTAATTTTTTTAACAGGTCTTAATTGAGAAGTTGATTTTTCTCTTTCCTTTAATAATATTTTTGTCTTAACATTTGATTCAACACGCATCATGTCTTGTAAATCCAGGACAAACTCAAATTCATTTTTGAGCTGTGCATCAGAATTCAACTTATGTATAAAGTCTTTTTCTTCTTCTACAGATAATACCTTATTGAAATAATTATCTAAAAGGTCCAAGTTTTTTTGTTCGATACTCATATATCAATCTGTTTTCACCGCCAATGCTATGCATGGACGGAAATAAGTAATTTCTCTTCCGTTTCGTTATTGTTCCTTACGATTGAGTCTGAAATCACGTACCTAGATGCTCCGAAAAACTACTGCTAGGCAAAGGATTGACTAATATTGCTTATTACATGGTAACAATCAGAAAACTAAGTTGATTTAGTTAAGTCTTCATCTCACCATAAGTCTTTGAGTAGAGTTATTAGAATTTTAGAATAGTAAATCAAAATTTCAAAAAATAAAGAGATTTTATGATAAAGGTAGCTGTGTTGGTGATAAAGGAAAACAAAACTTAAATCCGTTTCCTATATGATCAAGACTATAATAGGACTACATATTCACATAACTGGTGAAAATTACTCTAAACTCTAACTATAAGGAGGAATCAAGAATGTAATCACAATGTCAGTCTCACGTAAATGTCTTCTTTTTGTCTTTTTTAATTTACTATTTCAGTTTAAGGCGAACTTCCTGATATGCAGAGCATTTTCCATTTGATAAGTTGAGAGAATACTTTAAGGGAATATAAAATGAAATTTTGCACGAGTAAAAATTCATTTTGTAATTGTTCCTTACATAATTGCAGTTGAGGTCTTTTCTGTTGAAGAGACCTCTTTTTAATTCCATATCAATCTCATGAACGAATAAAGGCAATTGCAGGCAGCCTATATCACGTGTCTATCCAAGAGGGGTATATCAATAATAATACGTGTACCTATTCCTTCTCCTACTTTGTTTTTTAAATCAATTACTTTGACTTGTGTTTCTGTATTATAAAGTTGATTTGTAAGGTCTATTCTATTTTTAGTGATTTGCATCCCAAGTGATTTTTTACGTATTCCTTCCTTCCTGTTTTTAATTTCCATTGCCTTATCTCTACCTATGCCATTGTCTTCAATTGTACATTGCAAAACATTACCCATATTTTTAATCTCCACGATTAACTTTCCGGTGCCACTCCGTTTGTGCATCAGTCCGTGCCAAATGGCATTTTCAACATAGGGTTGCAATATCATAGGTGGTATGTGGGCAGATAAGATTTCAAGATCATCATCAATTCTAAATTCATATTCAAATTTTTCTGCAAAACGTAGGTCTTCTATTTCCACATAGAGTTTCAATGCTTCCAGCTCATCTTGCAACATGACTGTAGGACTTTTACTATTCTGCAAGATCAAACGAATGAGGTGAGAAAATTTTGTTAAGTAATCTGCTGTTTCAAATGGCCCCTTAGTGAGTGCATAGTTTTTAATTGAATTTAGACAGTTAAATAAAAAATGTGGATTCATCTGGGCTCGCAAGGCATCCATTTCTATTTGTGCCAATTTGCTATCAAACTCGG
>CALCMJ010000073.1 GCA_937967615.1 uncultured Saprospiraceae bacterium | reverse complement strand
TAGTCACCGTTGTGCTAATACCTGTATTTAATGTAAATGTAAATTCTGTATTTCCATTAATACATGCATCATCAAAGAATGAAAAAACAGGACTTTGATTTACCACTACAGTTATCACTGCTGAGTCATCTAAACAACCCGCATTTCCTGAGATCAAATATGTAAAATCATAACTACCTGCAGCTACTCCTACAAAATTTACTGACGTAGGATTTGTCAGAACAACTCCTGCACCATCATCATCCATCCACATCCCTCCTGAAGAAGCTGACCCTCCTAGGGCAGCAAAAAGATTTACAGGATCTGTATCTGTAGTGCAAATATCCAGTGAAGCATCGTCACCTGCATTAGGAGCATCTACTATATTTAATTGAATAGGGATAGCATCAGAAATACAATTACCATTATCTACAACTGCATAGATCGTAGTGCTCATGTTAACTGTATAAGGTGAATTCAAAATAGGCATTGTGAGCCCTGCATCTGCATACCATAAAACGGTACTTCCTCCACCTATCGTAGCTTCTAGTGAAGCAATATCAAAATCAATATCTGTTCCTGCCTGCCCACACTCTTCAAGTGGCCCTGGGTCTTGTGGTGTCTCTGGTGCACCCAGAGTTACTGTCATCTGTCCCGGATTAGGAACTCCCACACAGCCATTCGCATCCTCTATATATGTAATTTCAAAAAATCCAGTAGAAACAAGAGTTGTAACAATTGCCGGAACAATAAAAGCACCACCTGCATTGTCACATTCTACTCCAAAGCCCGTCCCGTTCAAACATAAATCAATAGAAGTCACTCCTGCTGCAATTGTGTATTGACATGTCTCATCTAAAAATGGAATACCTGCTCCGCCAAAAACATTTATCGTATAGGGTGCAGTACCTCCAGTTATTGTAAAGGGTAATTCTATACAATCTCCAGCACAAACTGTTGCTGACCCCAAGTCCCAGACAATGGTAGGTCCAGATGGTGGGAAGTAATCAACTTGATCTGAATTTGTACAACCATTCACATCTGTTACGGTTACAATATAGGTTCCAGCTTCTGCCGCTGTCACTGTTGGAAATTGCGACATGGAACTAAAATTAGGTCCAGACCATTCCCAGCCTATAGCATCTCCTCCAGCTTCATCAAGGTCTATATCTGCTCCAAGACATTCTATTACACCCACAATATTTGCATCGGCATTCGGTTCAGCTAAGCTTATTAAATCTACTTGTACTGCTGATGATGAGCATCCGTTTACATTCACTATAGCATAAACAGGTGAAGACCCAGTGTATGTTGTTGTATTAAATATTTGATTTGTCAATGCTGCGTTTGAAAACCAAGTGACTGCTCCAGAGCCTCCACTTATAGTGGATGTCAAACTAGATAGATCAAAGGTGGCTGTCCCATTCACTTCGCATTCTTCTAAAGGCCCTGCAGCATTTGCTTCTGGACAAGATAGTGTCAAATTAAAAGTTTGTGTTTCTACATCCGTACATGCTCCTCCTGCTTGCGGATTTAAAAATCCTTGCACATCTAACATCGTTGAAGGTGCCGTACAGAAAAAATCTATAATCGTTTGATCTATTTGAAAACTGAAATCACCTATCGTTACCAAGCCAGTATTAAAAGCCGGAATTGCCATTGGTGGAACTTCATTAATCCAGTTTCCTTCTCCGTCTATAAACGACCAAGCATTCGCGCTGTTCCCGTACTCTACAACATCTGAATCGCATCCAGATAAAGAAATTGTATATGTTTGGTTTCCGCTATTGACAAAAAAGCCGCCCGAGCAATCTGTATTGTTCCATGCAATGACATAAATAGCTAATCCAAGATTACATAATTCTGTGATATCATAAACTTCCGCCCCAACTGCTGATGATTGAATGATTAATATTGCATCAGCCGGAATAAATGTTCCTGGGCCAGCAACAATTAATCCACAATTAGGTGTAAAAGCAGCGATGTTACCATTGACATATGGAGCCATTGGACTTCCCCCTCCGTTTATCACTTCAATGTCACTAGCTGTAAAGCCTGTATCACCCGTATGCAACACAATGTACTCATCACATTTGTCTGGGCCAGGTGGAGGATCTATTAACATATACATCGCCTGAGGACCACCAGCACAATTTGTTGTCACTGGCGAGCACCCTATAAACTGCGATCCTGTAGATACATTCCCATTAAGATCTATATACCAGTCAATACAATCTCCATCATTCATCCCATCGCCTGTTAATGAAAATGAAATATCATCACCTAAGCATACATTACATGGTGCTTGACAATCAGGTACTGAAACTTGACTCGTAATTTCTGGACATTGCGCCCCTAGAATACTTACAAATAATGTACAAGACAGTACGTTTAGTATATGGTATAATCTCATGTTGGTAGTTCAAATTAAGCTGGGGGCTCTCAGATCATAAAATTACAATTTAGTGAGCAGAAACTGGCAAAATCTACAATTCAATATTTGCAAATCAAGCCATAATCTTCATCAAAATACCCTAAGATTCAATATTTTATAAGTTTATACATAGCTCATATAAGCTGAAAGTGATTCCGCAATCAGCTCCATATCCATAATCCAAGCCTTTTGATTCTTGCTTTTACTATATTTGGGCCTAAACGTTTAAGAATAGATGGCACAAAATTTATCAGAGCAGGAGCTTGTAAGAAGAGAAAATATGCAAAAGCTGATCGAGATGGGAATCAATCCCTACCCAGCAGAATCTGTTGAGATCAATACAACAGCAGATGAGATAAGATCAAATTTTGCAGACGGAGAATCCACATATCAGGATGTGTGCATTGCAGGAAGACTTATGTCTCGCCGCATAATGGGTAAGGCAAGCTTTGCCGAACTCATGGACAGTAGCGGACGTATACAGCTGTATGTCAGTAGAGACGAAATATGTCCTGATGAAAATAAAGATCTCTATAATACAGCATTCAAAAAACTTTTTGACCTAGGTGACTTCATTATGGTTAAAGGTGAAGCATTCTTTACACAGAAGAACGAACTCTCCATTCGCGTCAAGGAATTAAAAATGCTCAGCAAATCTCTTAAACCACTACCTATCGTTAAGACAGATGCTGAAGGTGAAACCCACGATGCAGTTACTGATCCTGAACTGAGATACAGACAACGCTACGTGGATCTTGTAGTAAACCCAGAAGTGCGGGAAACATTTAGACAGCGCACTAAAATGTATAATACAATTCGAGAATTCTTAAATGAAAAAGAATACCTTGAAGTAGAGACTCCCATTCTACAACCTCTCTATGGTGGTGCAGCAGCAAGACCGTTTACAACCCATCATAATACGCTAGACATGAAACTCTATTTGCGTATTGCGAATGAGCTTTACCTAAAGCGTTTGATCGTAGGAGGCTTTGATGGCGTTTATGAATTCTCAAAGGATTTTAGAAATGAGGGAATGAGTAGGTTTCACAATCCTGAATTTACACAGATAGAATTGTACGTCGCCTATAAAGACTATAATTGGATGATGGAACTTGTAGAGGAAATGGTTGAGAAGATTGCTATTGCTCTACATGGAAAAACAGAAATACAGGTAGGCGAAAATCTAATTAACTTTAAACGACCATGGAAACGCTACACCATGTTTGAAGCAATTGAACATTTTACTGGAATTGATATTTCGACAATGGATGAAGCTGCATTGCGCGAGACTGCACAATCCATGAATGTACATATTGACAAAACGCTTGGGAAAGGAAAAATAATTGACGAAATCTTCGGCGAAAAGTGCGAAGGACAGTTAATCCAACCCACCTTCATTACTGACTACCCTGTAGAGATGTCTCCTCTTGCAAAAAAACATAGATCAAAAGAAGGTCTGGTGGAACGCTTTGAAGCAATATGCAACGCGAAAGAAATTTGTAACGCATTTACAGAACTCAATGACCCTATTGACCAGAGACAACGTTTTGAGGACCAGCTCGTATTAGGGAAACGCGGGGACGAAGAAGCAATGGTTCTTGATGAAGATTTTCTGCGCGCACTAGAATATGGTATGCCCCCTACGGTAGGCTTGGGAATTGGCATGGATAGATTAGCAATGATCATGACGAATTCTAATTCTATTCAAGATGTCCTTTTCTTTCCTCAAATGAAACCTGAAAAATAAATTGCTGCGTACATTCATAGGAAAGATCAGAGCTGGACTAAGGGCATGCATTCTCTTAGTCACAATAGCTAGCTTTATGCTTTCCTATCTCATTTCATTACTCTTTAGAAAACGGACTAAGGCAACTGATTTTGATCTGAGAAGGTCTTGGGTTTCCCTTGCCAGCAATGTAATGGGGATCAAGTATACCGTCACTGGAAAAATGCATGATAAACCTTCACTTTATGTAAGCAATCATAGGAGTTTTTCTGACCCCCTAGTAAGCACAATTTTCATTGATGCATTTGTAATTGCCAAAGCTGAGGTAGCAGGATATCCCTTCATTAATAAGGGTGCTGAAATGACGGGAGTGTTGTACGTAAAACGTGAAAATAAAGATAGTAGATCTGCTGCAAGACAAGCTCTCGTAGATACGATTTTAGCAGGACACAATGTCTTGGTTTATCCAGAAGGAACAGTTTCAAAAACCAGGAAGGTGATTCCGTATAAGCATGGTACTTTTAAAGAAGCTGCTCTAAACAACATTCCTGTAGTACCCATTGCGTTGGAATATAAAAACGAAGTAGACATGTGGCCCTCGGGTAGTTTTGTAAAACAGTTTTTTAGACAGTTTAGTAAGCCTAACACGTATGTAAAAATGACTATCGGTCCTGTCTTTGAAAACTCTGATGGAAATACCCTGCGAGAGCAAGTTGAAAATTGGACAAATGAAGAACTTGCGAGATTACAAAAGGGTTGGTCAGACGCATTTGATAAAGCTTAGTAATTTTATGAGGGCGTGACCCCAAGGGGTCGTTGTCTTCCAGACTTCACTACGTTACGGTCCCCTTGGGGACCCGTTCGCTACGCTTACGGCCTTCCAGGTAACTCACGCTGACCTATTTGGCAAGATAATCTTTCACGTACTATGATGCTGCGATAAATTTTAATGAAATAGAATTTACACAGTGCCTCGTATTCTTTTCCGTAATACGTTCTCCTACAAATACATGACCCAGATGTCCATCGCAATTATTACAAACGATTTCTACTCGTCTTCCGTCTGCATCTGGAACACGTTTTACTGCACCAGGAACTTCATCATCAAACGCTGGCCAGCCACAACCTGAATCAAACTTAGAATCTGAAGTATATAAATCTGCATTGCATTGTCTACAGATATACTTTCCTCCTTCAAAGTGTTTATCATACTCTCCCGTAAAAGGACGTTCCGTACCCTTCTTCAAAATGACATATGATTCTTCTTCAGTCAGTTGATTTAAGCTTTTATCTTCCATTTTTCTAAATTGAAATTATTAAACGTATTCTTCTTTTAAGTGCTCTTTATACTTCTGTTTTAGCTTGGCTACCTTTGGACCTACAGCAAATATGCAATATCCTTTGCTCGTATTTTGATTGTAATAGTTTTGATGATATGCCTCGCCAGGATAATAAACAGGAAGCGGACTTAATTCTGTAACTATAGGATCACTCCATATTTCAGCAGCTTTTGCAATGGCTTTCTCAGCTATTTGTTTCTCTACTTCGTTCGCATAGTAAATTACAGACCTATACTGCGTCCCCACATCATTCCCCTGCCTATTTAAGGTCGTAGGATCATGAAAGACAAAAAAGAAATCAAATAGGGCCTCCAATGAAATCACATTCTCATCGTATGTGATTTTGATAACTTCCGCGTGCCCTGTCTGCCCAGTACAGATAGATTTATAGTCTGGATTAAGCGTGTGCCCTCCACTATATCCTGATTCAACCCCATGTACTCCTTTAAGTCTTTGGAAAACTGCTTCTGTGCACCAGAAGCAACCTCCCCCAAGTATTATTTCTTGCATACCTTGATAATAGATAAAATTGGAAAATTGTTCATAAAAATAAAAAAAAGCCCGCTGATGTAGCGGGCCATTTTCTCAAATTATGCATTTCGAATGCCTAACTTTATAAGGACAGCTTCAGCTTTAGAGGCAGAACCATCATCGCTCTGATGTTTTATTAATCCATCCCAATCCCCTTTTGCCGCAAGGGCTGCTTGCGCCGGCCAATCTGTTGGATCTATTATCTTGTATTTACCATCATATTTATCCTGATCTAGCAATGTCCGTAATTCTTCAAGAGACTTACCTGCTAATACAGACCACGAAGAAATTCCATTCAGATTCAAGACCTCATCCATCTTGGGACCTATCCCTTCAATAATCTGCATGTTATTCGATTTTAACTTAGCCCATTTTCCTTCACCTGCAGGCGCTGGCTCAGTTGAACTTGGAGTAGGCTTAGGAGGTGTAGGATCTTCTTTTGGTGTCACCGGTGCAGAACTAAAGGAGGAACTAGCTGTAGTTGCAGCTGCAGCAGTACTTGCTAAAGTGGATGCTGAAGAAGACGAACTCTTAGCAGATTTTTTCGCCTGTTCTAATTTCTCTTTTGCATCATCCAAATCAGCTTGTAAATACTTGTTCGCTCTTTCTGTCTCCCTTATTCTTCCTCTTTCTAATGCTAAGTCACTATCTAGCTCAGCTGAACGCGTTCTACAAGCAGCAAGTTCTTCTTCAAGTTTAGCGTGCCGGTTTTTCCAGTCCGCAAGTTCTTTCTCTAACTCTTCAGTCCTCGTTTTCCACTTCATCATCATCGTTCTTCCTAAAAGCCAGCCCAGTAATGCTGGAAGTATCCACCAGAGTGGCCACCATTGACACATATTTGTTAATATATCCATTGTTTTATTTTTGTTTTGTTATTTAATTTGAAGTTCGGTTCTGCGATTTTCTGCTTTCCCTCTAGCAGTGGTATTATCTGCTCTTGGTACTGTTTCTCCTTTTGTACTAGTTACAATCTTAGCATCAGGCACGCCTTTGCTTAACAGATAGTTTTTAATAACATCCGCTCTGCGCTGACCAAGCACAAGATTTGAAGAAGGATCTCCCTCATTATCTGTATGCCCACTTAAATGCACAGTTTCCCCAGTCCGCTTCACACGGACAGCAACTTCGTCTAAATAGGATTCTACCTCATTGTCTGCTAGCTTATTCGTTGAATTCGTTGGGAAATAAATGAGTGTTCTGTCATCTATCTCTTTTACTGAAGCTGTATTTCTCAGCGCAGAAAATGCAATAAGCCTATTCATCTCTTCCTTCCTGCAATCATCTCCAGCCTTCCCATCAAGGATACGTATCCTGTCATCGTTCAGACTAAACAATTTTTTTACGGAAAGTGCACGAGCTAGACCTAATGTTTTTTCAGATGTAGAATTTGATTCTGCATCGTAGTTAAATCCTTTAATTTGTAATATCTCATTATCCTTTAATGAACTCACAAGGGAATCTCTAAACCTTGTCCATCTGGCTTCTGTCCCGGGTTTGTCATCCGAGCAATCAAAGCGAATTGGCGTACTCACAGCTGGCAAAGCAGAAATAGGAGCAACCGTCCGTTGACTCAAATTTCCCTCTGCGGGCACACAACAATTTTTTGAAATAAACCAATAGGCAAGACCAAGGAGAAGCCACAATATGAAAATTAATGATGCTCTCATAAGTCAAGTTGATTTTGAATTTTTATAATTCTTATTAATATAAGAAATTATCTGAGATGGTATGTTAACGCTTTCGAGAATCTCACCTAAAAAGTGAGAATTTAAGCTATCTCTTCTAGTGATTGTTGCTCAACTAATTCATAGTAGAAGGACTTATTTTTATATAGCTCCTTGTGGGTGCCTACCTCCATAATTCTACCCTGCTCTAAAACAATGATCTTATCTATATCCAGATTTTTAAAAAGTCTATGGGTAATTAGAATTGCTGTCTTTTCTTTGAGCATCGTATTCAGATAGTTCAAAATAGTGTTCTCTGTTTTGGTATCAACAGCAGAGAGACTATCATCCATAATGATAATCTTAGGTTCTTTGATAAATGCCCGGGCAATACTCACTCGTTGCTTTTGTCCTCCTGATAAAGTAACACCTCGTTCTCCTACCATCGTTTTATAGCCCTCTGGCAAATCAACAATGTCTTTGTGCACAGACGCATATTCTGCAAATTCCTTGACCCTACTTACATCATCATTATCATTACCAAAAATTATATTGTCTTCTATTGTATCAGAAAATAGAAAAACATCTTGAGGAACATAACCCACAAAGCGTCTTATAACATCAAGATTGTGCTCCTTTAAATCTACATCATCAATTAATATCTGACCAGAGTCTATATCATACATCCGCAAAATCAGATCAGCCAATGTTGTTTTCCCAGAAGCCGTTCTTCCTAGCACCATCAGTTTCTCTCCTGGCTCTAAAACAAAGCTGACGTTTTCCATCGCCTGTATACCTGTATCAGGATAGGTAAAAGAAACATCTCTAAATTCAATTTTACCCTTTATAGGATAGCTTTCTGAATTCACATTTTTAATTGCGGGATTAACATGCAATATTTCATTGATCCTTTTTTGAGATGCATCCGCCTGTTGGATTATAGAAGCTATCCACCCTACTGCCGTAAACGGCCATGTTAAATAATTGACATAAATTATAAACTCAGCAATATGCCCATTTGATATTTCACCGCTATTGACCAAAAAACCGCCTATATAAATCGTAAGCAAACTGCTCATGCTTATAAGCATAATCATCAAAGGAAAAAATAATGCATTTACTCGCGCAAGGTCCATTGACCTATCTTTATATATAGATGTTTCTTTTTCAAAAAATTCAGCGAACTGCTCCTCCTTAGAATAAGATTTTATAACGCGTATCCCTGAAAATACTTCTTGACTTATACTGGTTAAGCGTGCAATTTGCTTCTGTATTAATTCGCTTCGCTTATTAATCATTCTACTTACGATGTATATACTAATAGATAAAAACGGCAACGGCAAGAGAGTGTACAGTGTTAATTTTGGGCTGACCTGTATCATGGCATAAAGTACTATGATTGTCATCGTGCTGAGATTAATGCCATATAAAATTGCTGGACCTATATACATTCTTACTTTAGAAACATCTTCAGACACGCGGGACATAAGATCACCTGTTTTCCAGCGTTTGAAAAAATTGATATCCTGAGATTCGTAATTTGCAAATATCTCTTTACGCATGTCATATTCTATCAATCTGGACATGACGATAATTGTCTGCCGCATTAGGTACATGAAAATGCCCATCATAATTGAAAAGCCAATAACTGTTATTGCAAAACGAAATAATTGATTTGTAGGAATATCGCTAACGGCAAGACCCTGGTTTTCTTGCAAACTATTATATACAAAATCCAGAGCTTTTCTAATCTCTTGCGGTATCAGTACTTTAAAGTAATTTGACAGCGTCACAAAGACAATACCCAGTAGTAAATGCCACTTATACTTTACAAAATACTTATTTAAATAAAAGAGATTTTTCACACCTCAAAGATAGCTTTATAGTTAAAAGAAGAAAACTTGTTTCTATTTAACAGAGAATCCACAATTAAGTTTGAAATCAAGCACTTCTCACTCTTTATTTGGGCAGACTTACATTGGAATTCGTATTTTTGCAATAACCAAACCTAATTAAATGAGCAAAATTGTCACTCTGGATGAATTCATTATTAAAAGTCAAAAGGAAATCACCCATGCAACTGGAGAACTCACAAGACTCCTTAGAGATATAGGTATTGCTGCAAAGATTATAAATGTTGAAGTGAATAAGGCGGGTTTAGGAGAAATCCTTGGTGCTGCCGAAAAAGAAAACCAAACAGGTGACAATGTGCAAAAGCTGGATATCTTCTCCAATGAGAAAATGATCGAGTTTTTAGCAAATAGCGGTGAATGCTGCGGAGTTGCGTCAGAAGAATTGGATGATTTTGTCAGTTTGCCAAATGTTCTTGATAAAGAAGCGAATTATATAGTTGTAACAGACCCACTTGATGGATCATCTAACATTGATGTAAACGTAAGTGTGGGCACGATCTTTGGAATTTACAAAAGAGTCTCTGAGCCAAGTGTCGAATGTGATCTGTCTGATTTCCTCCAGAAAGGATGCGAGCAAGTTGCAGCTGGCTATGTATTGTACGGAACTTCTACCATCCTTGTCTACACTACTGGAAATGGCGTTAATGGATTTACACTAGATCCAGCAATCGGTGAATTTTGTCTTTCACATCCAAATATAAAAATGCCGGAAAGCGGAAACTACTATTCTGTAAACCAAGGTTATTATCTGAAATTTGATTTAGAAATGAGAAGATACATAGACCATTGCTCAGATTTAAACTTACGTTTAAGATATATAGGTAGTATGGTTTCTGACATCCATAGGATTATGTTTCAAGGCGGTATTTTTCTTTATCCAAACACAAGAAAGTATCCGCAAGGTAAACTGCGATTACTCTATGAAGCTAACCCAATAGGAATGATAGTTGAGCAGGCGGGTGGAACTGCTATCAACGCAAAGCTTGAGCGCATTCTTGACCTTGATGTGCAAAAGATACATCAACGTACAACCGTTGTCATGGGATCCAAGGCTATGGTACAAGAAATGAAAGAATTTGTTCAGAGGTATAGTGCTATTGAAATATAGGCACTGCTAATCTAATAGAATTCTCCAGGCAGCATAATAACCACTTGTCGTATCTTTCATTTGTATCCAATAAACAGAACAAAATGAAACACATCTACTTGTTGCTTTTTATATTTTCTTCCTCACTTTTGAATGGTCAGTATTATGATTTCCCATTCCCAGGATGGAAGCAAACTTATACCTCGCATACCTGGACAGGTGTTCATATCGAATATGGTGTATCTACACTTAGTTTTGATTCAGATACACTCCTTGGAGGACAAATCTATACTACCAATGGAAATGCATTTTATAGATCTGATAGTGGTAAGATTTATCAGAACGTGTATGACTGGCAAACCCAAAACTTTAGTGAGCAACTTGAATATGATTTTTCGATGGAAATTGGTGATCAATTTCAAAACTATAATTTTGAAGTAGAAGATTCTCTAGTTGTCATTGACAAAGAAAGAGTAGAAAATTTATTGGGGGATTCCGTATGGAAAATGAACTTAGAATACAAACTGAACTGGATTGTTAAAGACACATTGACCTGGATAGAAGGAGTTGGAAACTTACAGAGTGGTCTTATTAAAACAAATTTCCCTGACGGCGGATTTACCCATGCCTGCACACTTTTGAGTGACAATAGAAAACTATATTCAAACCTTAACAACACAAACTATTGCAACTGCAGCTATGTATATGGAACTGATGCAGATAATGATGGCTTTGGGAACTACGTCCCT
>CALCMJ010000072.1 GCA_937967615.1 uncultured Saprospiraceae bacterium | reverse complement strand
CTTTTTAAGCATTGATAGAACGAAAAACTAGAAAAAAATAGCTATCTAAGTAAGGTAATATGCCCATTAAACTCTTCTTTATCTCCCCTAGGGCCCTCATATTTGGCATAATAGACATAAACTCCATTTGGAGAGAGTGTTCCATTGTTGTCAATTTTCCCGTTCCAACCCTCCATAGGATCTTCTGTATCAAAGATTTTCTCCCCCCATCTGTTCCATACAGTGAGCTGATAATCTCTTAGCCCTGCTAAAATTCCCACTCCTCTAAAGACATCATTTTTGGCGTCGTTATTAGGCGAAAATGCATTAGGGAAATGTAGACTAACCTCTGGTGATATATCTATTATAGCTATTGCGGTATCTGGACAACCGGATTGATGCAATACCGTAAGTGCGACTTCATATACACCAGTGTCTGGGAAAGTAAACGTAGGATCTTTGATAAATTCAGTCCCTAAGCCAGCAAAATCCCATTGCCAAGAAACAGCATTAGAAGAGTTATCAATGAAGCTTATCTCTTTACTAAATGAATTTGGCTTTTCCGGAGTATAACTAAAATCTGCAACTGGTTTTTCTTCTACTCGAATCCAATTATTATATGTTCTCTCAGTTTTACAACCTATAGGCGAAGTAATCTCCACACTAACATCGTAAACGCCTACTTCTTCATATAAATGTGTAGGACTTATTTCATCCAGCAAATCACTACCATCGCCAAAATCCCAAATGATTTCGTACGAGCCGTCTACTGGAGAAGATAAGTTATTAAAGAAGATATCAGCTGGCGCACAACCAATAAAATTAGAAGGCTCAATAATAATTAGTGGTGGCACTGGGTACCATCCAAAATCTTTTGATATTGTATCTCTACAGTTATTGCTATCTGTTGATATTAAGGTTGTTGTCTTATCACCAGGGACTGGAAAAAGGAAATTAGTTACTTCCCCAGATCCGGGATCTCCTTGAAAATCCCATGACCAATCCACTAGACTTTGCGCACCCGTTATTGACATATCTCTAAATGTGACAGGTCCAGCTACGCAAGTATCGTACTCAAAACTAAAATCTGCATCAATACTTGGGTATAAGTTTACCTTGATCGTTGCTGTATCAGAACAATCAGGATCTCCTGGATTTAGAATCATAGTACCTAGATACTGGCCTGTACCTGGAAAAGTAACAGTTACATCTCTTGTATTAAAAGTTTGTGTTGTACCATTTATATCAAAGCTCCATTCATAACTATTTATATTTGACTCTTGCGTACTTTCATTCTCCAAGAATACATCCGTCTCACCACAAGAGTTAATAATAAAATTTTGTCCAGCTTGAACAGTATCAGCTACTAGGGCTGCAAGGACTCTTGCATTACAAGTAGTTACGTTAAATTGAAAATCCCTTCTAACTACACCAATCAGCACTCCAGCTCTATATTCTTTGACACATACGCCTACCACGTACAAACCATTTGCAGTGGGCGTACCGGTAATTAAACCTGTGTTTGGATCAATACTTACAACCGGATCTCCTGCTAGGGGTGCATTTTGGTTATAGGTTGGCAATTGATAAATAACCTCACCATAAGGAGGAATACACATATCTGGGGCTGGACGCACACCAGTGCAAGAATTTGGATCTCCTGGTCCAGTAGCTCCATCTGTTCCTCCTGACTCCAAAGGTGCACAAAATTCATATACTAACTGATCTCCTTCAAAGTCTGAAGCACCATGATCAAATACAAGAGGGAGATTTGAACAAATTATAATTGGAGGAAAATTATTAAAACGTGGAGAATTATTGCCAGACTTTTGAGCTTCAGGCGAAATTTCTATAATAAAAGCAGCACCAGTTTCTCCTGAGTTCACAATATTATTTACATTATCATTCCTACAGCATCTTTGATAAGAAATCATATAAGAATCATCTTGAACTTCCAATGTTACATTAAATTCGTAGACAGCCTTTTCTACATTTACATTTGGAACCTCTATACAAGGATTATCTGGTTCAAAATCTACCCTACTCTTATCCTTGAAATTAATATTAGTCATCTGTTCAACAAATGTCCAGTTGTTTCCGCTACCACTATATACTCCGAAGCGGGCATCATTATCAAAATCTGCTCCTCCTCCATTGGCATCCCGATACATAGTAAATGTGATTAGATAAGTCACAAAACTTGAGTCAGCATTGAAACTTAAAAAAGTATAAGTCACATCACCACCCACAATATGAGCAGCATTGATTTTATTTGTATTGAATAAAAAAAGGAAACATCCCGTTAAGAGTGTGAATAGTCTAAAAGTTTTCTTCAATGGTTTTAAAATCATATACAATTCAAGTATTTAGATAATTAAATTCAACAGCAATGCGTTGTGTTAAAGATCGTCTCTAAAATATAGACATTCTAAAGTTATTAAACGTTGCTTTGTAAATTATGTTATATAAGTGAAAATTGCGGACATTATAGAAAATAGCTATAAAACTCTACGTTCTGGGGGTGTTTTACTCTATCCCACTGATACAATTTGGGGCATTGGCGCTGATATTCGGATTCAAGCAGCAAATACCCAAGTTTTTAATATCAAGGAACGAGACCTCTCTAACCCGCTCATTTACCTTGTTTCATCCGTAGAAATGCTCAAGAATTATACGGTAGACTTACATCCAAGAATAGAAACCCTATTGTTCTATCATAACAGACCATTGACTCTCATTCATAAAGCAAATAAAGAAGTGCCTGACTGGGCCAAATCAGATGACAGTACAATTGCATTCCGCGTAACGTCTGATGCGTTTTGCAGAAGGGTTATAGAAAAGCTAGGCAGACCTATAAGTTCTACAAGCGCAAATATATCCGGAGAAAAGGTTCCATCAAATTATGCAGAAATATCTGAAAAGATTATAACACGGGTTGACGGTATTGCTAATCCATATCCAAATAAGAAGGGTAAAGTCAATCCATCTGTTATTGCCAAATATGATGAGGAAGGGCAGTTAATTGTTCTGAGAGAATGAGCAAGTTGATTGAACTTACTATCCATCAATTTTCACGCTCTGTTAAGCCAGCAAACAAGTCTTTATTTTTTAATTTTTCAAGAGCCGCCAATATTACGGGGTCGTCTGAATTTATTTCTTTGAACCACTCTTCATTTCCTTTCTTGACATAAAGTCTTCTGTTTGTGTATTCTTCTTTGATCAAGCTATCACATAGAAGTTCTTTATCAATTTTTTGTTTATCTGATAAAAATTGATGTAATCCTGAAATCAACTGTGCTTTATTTAGGTCTTGATCTTGAGTTATAAGACTATAAATATCTAATTGGTCTAGTGCGAAAAGACAAGTCTCTGTATAGTCATTTTCATAACCATCTGGAACAATGAGATCAGGAATGATTCCTCCTGATCCAGAAATCTTGCGCTTAAGAAGCCGAGTCAAAAATTTTGCAGAGTCTTGATACTCCTCTATCATTTCATTTTTAAATGGTCTCTGGATGAGCCTCCCACTGGGTGTAAAATACCTTGAGACCGTCAATCTGATTGCACCTCCATTTTTCAATGGATATTGCTCTTGAACTAAGCCCTTCCCATAAGAAGTTTCTCCTATAACAAGTCCCCTATCCCAATCCTGAATTGCACCCGCAATAATTTCACTCGCTGAAGCTGACCTATCGTTGATCAGAACGATCACCTTATCAATATTATAAAAGCGTTTTCCGTTTGTTTTATATTCGATTTTCTTTTTATCTCTTCCCACAGTATAGACAACTACTCTACCTTTTTCTTTAAATATCTGATTCAGGATTTTCACCGTCTGAGGAAGGTAACCTCCTGGATTTTCTCTCAAGTCCAGAATGAGGTCAATTTTTTCTTTAGTATCAGCAACCGTTTCTAAAGAGGTCATAAAATCTGTATACACATTTTCACTAAAGCGTTTTAGTTTAATGTATGCAGTATTCTCTGCAATTTTATAAGCAACATCTACTGATGATACTTTTATGGATTCTGGAGTGATAACTAATTCCATTTCTTCATTTCCTCTTAGAAGTTTTAAGCTGACTTCTTGTCCTTCTTCTCTGTCAAAAAAACGTCTTAACACCTGATATTCTTTTCCAGTTCCTGACAAAGAATCAGACCCAATAAATAGAAGCTTATCACCTCGCAGCAATCCCGCTTTATTAGAAGGCGTGTCTTTAAGAACCTCACTTACATAAATGGTATCGTTGTAATAAATAGTGCGAATGCCTACGCCCACATATGAACCTTCCATTTCTTCATTAATTTCCTTTAATCGTTCTGGAGATATATAGTTGGAGTGCGGATCAAGACTTGAAAATATAGATTCAATAGCTTCAATCAAGATATCTTCCTGATCTATCTCATCTACATACTTGGAGTCAATAAATTTTACGATTTCTTCAATTGCTCCTACTTCTATGCTCTCAAAAGAATCAGACGTGTTCTCAACTAGAGAAAAGCTGAGTTTTTTATCACTCATCTTAAGACCTACGAACATACCTATAATAACCATGAGAGCGAGTAAGAGAGGCTCTAGGATAACGTACGGTCTTTGTCCTGACATATAAAACTGATGATGCTTAAGCGCCTAAGTAATGCTTGAGAAGTTTACTTCTAGAGGCTGATCTCAATTTGTTTATCGCTTTATCTTTAATCTGTCTTACTCTTTCTCTTGTAAGTCCAAATTTTTCTCCAATATCTTCTAATGACATAGGGTGCTCAACACCTATACCAAAATACAATTTGATTACGTCACATTGTCTTTCTGTCAATGTATTCAATGATCGCTCAATCTCTCTTCGTAAAGACTCACTATATTCTAAAGCGGTATCTGTTTTGGGTGTATTCCCATTTTCCAAAACATCAAGCAATGAGTTATCCTCACCATCAACGAATGGAGCATCCATTGATACGTGTCTTGCAGCTACCCCCAGAGTCGTTTCCACTTCTTCCGTTGCAATATCTAGCAATTCTGCTAATTCTTCTGGAGAAGGTTCTCTTTCGAATTCTTGCTCCAGTTCGGAAAATGCTCTATTAATTTTATTTAATGAACCAACCTTATTCAATGGAAGTCTTACAATTCTTGATTGTTCTGCTAATGCTTGAAGAATAGATTGTCTAATCCACCATACCGCATAAGAGATAAATTTAAATCCTCTTGTTTCATCAAATCTTTGAGCTGCTTTAATAAGACCCAAATTTCCTTCATTGATCAAATCACTTAATGAAAG
>CALCMJ010000071.1 GCA_937967615.1 uncultured Saprospiraceae bacterium | reverse complement strand
TTTTTTTCTATAGGTATTAACGGAATTGAGTCTGTTAATTCAATGCAGAAATTTATTCTCTACATGTATTGAAGAATTATAATAAAAAAGAATAAGTCGTATTTTGGCATTGAGCATTTAAAACAAAACACATTTGATATACATTATAGCTGGCGTATCTGGAGTAGGGAAAACAACAATTGCTAAAGCATTATCTAAGGCACTTGGCATTGCCTTCTTAGATGCTGACGATTTTCATCCAGAATCAAACCGTAGTAAAATGTCACAAGGCTTAGCCTTAGATGATAAAGACAGACAGCCCTGGCTTCTGGCAATACAAGAGAGACTTAAAAATGAAGAAAAAGGAAAAGGGATTGTTCTCGCTTGTTCTGCACTTAAAAACAAATACCGACAGACTATCCAAGATGGATTGCATTCTTTGCCTTCTTGGATCTTTCTAGAAGGAGACTTTGATTTGATACATGCAAGGATGCAAGAACGAAAACATTTTATGCCTGCTTCCCTCTTACAGTCCCAGTATGACACTTATGAAAGATCTTCATCTGGTCTACACTTAGATGTAAGACAGACACCGGAAAAACTATTAGAATTAATTTTGGAAAATATTACAATGAAAGAAAGCGCAGAAATTGGATTAATTGGACTTGGCGTTATGGGAAAAAGCCTGAGCCGTAATATTGCTCGCAATGGCTTTCGTATCCATGTGTATAATAGACATGTGGATGGGAAAGAAGAAGGAGTTGCTAAGAAATTTCTTGCTACTCATGAAGAATTAAATAATTGTCTTGGCTTTGATGACCTAGGAGCTTTCGTAGCTTCTCTATCTGTCCCTCGTAAAGTGTTTTTGATGGTCAATGCGGGCGAGGCTGTTGACAATGTGATCAATAATCTTGTATCCCTATTGAGTGAAGGAGACTTAATTATAGATGGAGGCAACTCACATTATAAAGATACTGAGAGAAGATTTCAGACCCTGGCTAAGCAAAATATTGGATATATAGGGACTGGTGTTTCTGGTGGCGAACTAGGTGCCTTGAATGGACCTTCAATTATGCCTGGTGGATCAGAGAAAGCATACTTAGAAGTGGAAAATATCCTGACAGCAATTGCGGCGAAAGATAAGAATGAAAACGCATGTTGTGCCTTTATAGGCAAAGGCGGTGCTGGACATTTTGTCAAGATGGTTCATAATGGCATTGAATATGCTGAAATGCAATTAATCGCAGAAGTCTACGGTTTGCTCAGATTCAGCATGCAAAAAACTCCAGACGAAATCGCTGAAATATTTTCACGATGGAATAAGGGTAGATCTAAGAGCTATCTTTTAGAAATAACTGCTGACATTTTAAGAAAGAAAGAAGGAGATGCCTATTTAATAGATTTAATTTTAGATAAGGCCGGCAATAAAGGAACTGGAAGTTGGACTACAATTGCTGCGTGCGAACTTGGCGTAGCCATTCCTACTATCACTGCCGCGCTATTTGCAAGGTATCAATCTGCTGATTTTGATGCGCGACAAAAAGCAGCTAGCCTATTTAATTCTAAATCAGAACCTATTGAAATTGAAATTGATAATGTCTTACATGCTGCATATGAGCAAGCTAGGTTTATAAATCACCATCAAGGGTTTGACCTTATTCATCAAGCTTCATCACAATACAATTGGAATATTGACACGAAAGAGTTAGCAAGGATTTGGACAAATGGATGTATCATTCGGTCAAAGCTCATGGAAGATATATTTAAACACCATTCAGAATCCGTCAGTTTAATTCTTAACCAAAATTTGAATTCAATACTACAAACACATGGTGAACAACTTTCTAGTTTGATAGAAACATTGAGTAAAACAAATATTTCAGCGCCCTGCTTCTTTGCTTCATTAAGTTATTTGAATGGATATCTGGAGAAAACATCGCTTGCAAATATTATACAAGCTCAGCGGGACTATTTTGGTGCGCATACCTATGAAAGAAGGGATGCAGCTTCTGGTCAAAAATTTCACACGCAATGGGTATAGATTATAGTATCCTGGGAGCTGTATTAATTGGGGTTATTGTATTGCTTTTGTTAATACTAAAACTGCGCCTACCCGCCTTTATCTCTCTTCTTATTTCTAGTATTTTAGTTGGCTTACTTTCTGGGCTGAGCGGAAAGACTATAATAGACACGATACAATCAGGTATGGCATCCACCTTGGGTTTTGTTGCTACTGTTGTGGGCCTTGGTGCCTTGTTTGGAGGCATCCTTGAACTTTCTGGAGGTGCCAAAGTCATTGCCCAAAAACTCCTTGCAAAATTTGGGGAAAAGAACTCAGGATTCTCTCTTGGCCTTACTGGCTTCTTGATTGCTATTCCAGTATTTTTTGATGTAGCCTTTATCATTTTGGTGCCAGTTATTTATGCCATGCAGAATAAAACTGGCAAATCTCTCCTGCATTATGCTATCCCTCTACTTTCTGGTCTTGCAATTACACATTCGTTTATTCCGCCTACTCCCGGACCTATAGCTGTGGCAGATATTATTGGAGCAGATTTAGGATGGGTTATGTTGGTAGGTTTCATCGCAGGTATTCCTACACTCATCCTAAGTGGAATTCTATTTGGGAAGTTTATAGGAAATAAAATACATATTAGTTCTCCAGAACTTATTGAGCAAGATAAATTCTCTTCTAGAGGTCTACCAAGCTTTTCAACTGTACTAGCAATAATCGCACTACCCATTTTTCTTATCATGTTTGCTACACTTACTAAGGCTGGAATTTTAAACATAAAATCAGCGAAAGTTTTGGACATAATAGGGCTTATAGGCCATCCATTTATTGCACTCATTATTTCTAACCTTCTAGCCTGGTATCTCTTAGGCAAGCGACAAGGCTATAGCTCCAAAGAACTTTTGGACATAAGTTCCAAATCGTTTAAGCCTGCTGGAATAATAATATTGCTGACGGGTGCAGGTGGTGTATTTAAACAAATGTTAGTAGCCACGAAAGCTGGAGAAATGATGGCAACTGGATTATCTGAATTAGGCATGCCTGTGATCTTCTTTGCTTTTATAGCTGCTGCGATTGTTCGCATCTTACAAGGATCTGCAACAGTGGCAATGATCACAGCAGCAGGATTAGTCTCTCCACTAATTTTGAATTCAACTTACTCTCCATTACAGTTAGCAGCATTTGTTATCGCAATAGCTTCAGGTGCATCCATTTTTTCCCATGTAAATGACAGCGGATTCTGGCTTGTAAAAGAATATTTAGGTTTAACTGAAAAGCAAACATTACGATCTTGGACAGTTATGACAAGCATACTTGCTCTTGTAGGTTTTTCAGTATCCTTATGTGTATTTGTTTTAGTCGGCTAAAAATTATTTATTGCTTCCTATATTCGAAAATAGTGCCTATCCGAACACATAAAATATAACTTGCAAAAGCGTTAAACAAAATAAATGGAATACATTGAAGACAAGAGCTGGAGTGATATAAACTTTGCACAAGATGAGACACTTCAAAAAGGGAATTATCAAAATTGCTTTTTTAAAGATTGCATTTTTACCAATGTAAATCTTGCTGGTATAAACTTTATAGATTGTGAATTCTTGGGTTGCGATCTGAGTTCAGCTCTTCTTGGCGACTGTGGCTTACGCTCTGTACAATTTAATTCTTGTAAACTTTTGGGTCTAGAATTTCAGGACTGTAATTCTGTTTTGTTTTCAGTAAATTTTAAAGCAAGTAAACTTGACTATGCTTCATTTATTTCTTGTGTTCTGAAAAAAACTGATTTTGATACGTGCAGTTTATTGGAAACTGATTTCACAGACGCTGATCTATCCAATGCAAAGTTTCATAACTGTGATCTCAGTCGGGCTGTTTTTAATAATACGAATTTAACAGCCTCAAACCTCACTACTGCAAAACACTATAGCATTGACCCAAATAAAAACACCTTGAAGAAAGCGAAGTTTTCCTATCCTGAAGTATTGTCGCTTTTAGAAGGTTTTGGACTTGAGATCGTTGGATGATAACTAGGAAAGGAAAAAAGTTATATTTTCGCGAATATGCTTAATTACAAAGAATTTGGAGAAGGAGAACCGGTCATAATCTTACATGGGTTGTTTGGAATGTTAGATAACTGGCAGACATTTGCTAAACAACTTGCGAAAGAATATCGAGTAATCTTAATTGACCTCAGGGACCATGGAAAATCCAAACATACAGATGCATTCAATTATAAATTACTCGCCCAAGATCTACATGATTTTTTTGACGAGAATGGCATTTATGGCTGCAGTGTAATAGGGCATTCCATGGGTGGTAAAGCTGCAATGCAATTTGCAGCTGATTTTCCTGACTTTGTGCATAGACTTATTGTTGTTGACATAGGCCCGGATGTATATCCTCCTGGACATGACCTCATCTTTCAAGCTCTACTATCAGTGGACATTGATAAGGTAAATTCAAGGAAAGAAGTAGAAGAGGTATTGACTGAATACATTGCAGACAAAGGAGTGCGTTTATTTCTCATGAAAAATTTGACTAGGAAGAAAGAAGGTGGGTATGCATGGAAGATGAATTTGAACCTATTGCACAAAGAATATGCAAATATTATTTCTGGGATTCAGATCTTGGACATCATAGAAACACCCTGTCTTTTTGTGGGCGGAGAAAAATCTGTCTATTTAAACGATCAACAATTAGAAAGCATCTCCAATAATTTCATGACGTATCATGTAGAGTTTATTGAAGGCGCTGGCCACTGGGTACATGCAGAAAAGCCTATAGAGCTGCTGGAGCTGGTGAGGGAATTTTTGGATTAATAGACTGGCCTGAGGTATGGATCTAGAGAAAATGCTTAGATTAAGAAAGAAAACTGCGATAGGGATAGGAAGGGAGCCAACGGCTGTCCTGAGCATAGCGAAGGACGGAACCCCTGCATAGCCCGGGCCGTATTCTAGAAGCGTAGCTGAAAGAATAAGGCATCGCCCAAATCCTAAACCTAGAGACCCATAAATTTATTTAAACTGGAGTTTTACGTGCTTATTCAATCAAGAAAAAGTAAGAGCACTTTAGCAATATTCGAAATGATGATTAATTGTAGGGAGTCTCATCCACACTTCTTACCTTTACGGGTTAATCTTACAAATGGCATTCAAACTCACATCAAAATATTCTCCTACAGGTGACCAACCAAAGGCTATTAAAAGTTTGCTCAGCGGCTTAAGGGCTGGTGACAAGGAACAGGTACTCTTAGGTGTGACGGGTTCTGGGAAGACATTTACGGTGGCAAATGTTATCGCAGAAGCAAATAGGCCCACGCTTGTTTTGTCGCACAACAAAACACTGACCGCCCAACTTTACGCTGAGCTTTGTGAGTTTTTTCCAGACAATGCCGTTGAATATTTTGTTTCCTATTATGACTATTATCAGCCAGAAGCCTACATGTCATCCAGTGACACCTACATTGAAAAAGATCTTTCCATCAATGAGCAGATAGACAAACTACGTCTACGAGCTACTTCCAATTTACTTACTGGAAGGAGAGATATAATCATTGTCGCGTCTGTCTCCTGTATTTATGGAATGGGAAATCCAGATGACTACAAAGGGAGTATCATACGTATTGAGGAAAAACAAAAGATTACTAGGAATACATTTCTATATAATCTCGTAGAAAGTTTGTATTCGCGAACTGAGATAGAATTTAAACGTGGGACATTCAGAGTGCGGGGAGATACTGTAGACATTCACCTTCCATACGCAGATTGGGGGTTCAGGGTGAGTTTTTTTGGAGATGAAATAGAGTCAATCCACACCTTGGAATTAGAAACGGGAAAACGCATTAAGAGTGTTCCTAACGCTGCTATTTTTCCTGCTAATCTCTATGTTGCTCCACGAGATCGTATGAGTCAGATTCTTCTAGAGATTCAGGATGAATTAAATGGTCATGAAAAGTTTTTTGAGAAGGAAGGTAGATACATAGAGGCAAAGCGTATAAAAGAGCGAACGTCTTTTGATATAGAAATGATGCGAGAGCTTGGTTATTGCAATGGAGTAGAAAATTACTCGCGGTTCTTTGATGGCAGGAAAGCTGGAACACGCCCCTTTTGCTTATTAGATTATTTTCCCGAGGATTATTTAATGATCATAGATGAAAGCCATGTTACGGTTCCTCAGGTTAGAGGTATGTGGGGAGGCGACAGAGCACGAAAAATTAATCTAGTGAATTATGGCTTTAGGCTTCCGTCTGCGATGGATAACCGGCCATTAAATTTTGATGAGTTTGAGTCATTGATATACCAGATGATCTATGTAAGTGCCACACCAGGAGATTATGAATTGGAGAAGACAGAAGGGGTTGTTGTTGAGCAGATAGTACGGCCTACTGGACTATTAGATCCACCAATTGACGTCCGTCCTAGCCTCAACCAAATAGATGACCTATTAGAGGAGATACAACAGCGAATTGAAATTGATGAACGGATACTGGTAACTACATTGACAAAACGTATGGCTGAAGAACTTACAAAGTATCTTGTCAAACTACAGATAAAAGTACGGTATATACATTCTGAAGTGGATACGTTGGATAGAGTAGAAATCATACGCGGCTTGCGTATGGGAGACTTTGATGTTTTGGTAGGAGTCAATTTACTGCGAGAAGGTTTAGATCTTCCTGAAGTGTCCTTGGTTGCAATATTGGACGCTGACAAGGAAGGCTTTTTGAGGAATTCACGTTCGCTTACCCAAACAGCGGGTAGAGCGGCGAGAAATTCCAATGGTCTTGTGATTTTTTATGCAGACAAGATCACTGGGTCAATGCAACAAACTATTGATGAAACAAACAGACGTAGATCTGTACAGATTGCTTACAACGAAAAACATGGCATTACACCTAAGACCATTAGTAAGACGAAGGCAGAGATTATGGCACAAAAATCTATTCTAGATATACGAGGTGGCAACAAATCACGTGCTTATATTGAAGCTGACGATGCGACAATTGCAGCAGATCCTATTGTAGGATATATGAATAGAGATCAAATAGAGAAAATGATTATGGAAACTGAACGCAAAATGAAATTAGCTGCTAAGGACTTAGATTTC
This sequence comes from uncultured Saprospiraceae bacterium, assembly GCA_937967615.1. GTDB lineage: Bacteria > Bacteroidota > Bacteroidia > Chitinophagales > Saprospiraceae > CALCMJ01. The sequence continues at coordinate 12,463 of CALCMJ010000071.1, read as the reverse complement.
ATTACAGCAGCTCAGTTTAGGGACGAACTTTTTGCATTGAAGAAAAAGCTTAAGTCGAGTGTCTAAAAAAATTAAACATTCTACTCATAACGCAATGACTCAATAGGATCCAGACGGCTTGCTTTAAGCGCTGGATACAATCCAGATACAACACCTACGAATACACATACGATTATACCTAATGCCATCCAGTTCACGGGTAAAACAAACTGGCCATCCACAGCTTTGGAGACTACAAGTCCAAATACAATTCCTAGAAGAATTCCTACAAAGCCTCCCATTAAACAAATGATTACTGCCTCAGTCAGAAATTGAAAAAGAACATTAAAGCGAGTTGCACCTAGGGCTTTTCGCACCCCTATCTCTTTTGTACGTTCAGTCACCGAAACTAACATAATATTCATAAGTCCAATGGATGCGCCTAAAAGCGTCAGAAATGCAATCACGATTGTAATTAAGCGCAATTCAGTTGTCATTTCCTTCAGCGTCTCAAGAATACCATCACTCTTTCTAATGTGGAAATTATTTTCTTCGGCAGCTTTCAAACGTCTTACGTTTCGCATTGTTCCTATTGCCGCTGATACCGCGTCATCCATTTCAAGAGAATTCATAACGGCTCCAACAATACCATAATTTGTTTCACTACTACCATACACCATTCTTGCATTTACAATGGGAATGAAAACCCTGTTTTCTCCCGAGCTATTCATGGAGGAGCCTTTGGATTTACATACACCTACAACTTTATATTTATTACTTCCTATACTTACAGTCTTACCTATTGCAGTTTCTGGCTTATCATTAAAAAGCAACTTAATAATACCGTTCGCGAGAATTACTCGCTTATTCCCTGCATCTACCTCAGTTTGCGTAAAGTTTCTTCCCGCGTCAATTTCATACGCAGAAACATCTAGATAATTTTCATCAACACCAACTACACGGATGGTTGGATTCGTTTTTTCCGACTTGTATTTTATTGTTGCATTTCTAGTAGCACTCATATTTAGAGATACCTCAGATCCTGCAAAATCATAACGCTCCTTAAAATCTATTGCTTGTTTAAAAGAAATTTCTTCTGCCTTTTTTCTTTGTCTCCCCCTAGAGTTACTCCTGATGTCACCTTGGCCAGGATAAATATTGAATGCATTCGCTCCTATACGATTGAAATTTGAACTCAGATTGAATAAGATTGTATCAATAGCTGTAAGTATACCCACAAGACAGGCTATCCCAACGGAAATTATGAGAAGGGTTAAAACTGATCTCAATAAATTTGACCGAATAGACCTTAGAGCTACTTTTATGTTTTCTAATATATTCACCGTGGAGAAAGATAAGGAAGGAATAGTTATTTCCCTCTGTTTTTAGAGGAAGAAAGATATTTTTCCTACGAAATCAAGCTATTCCTTTAAAAGAGCAAATTAGTTCTCGATAACTCTAGATAAAGAATTCTGGATTGGCTCAAAAACCTGTTCAAATAAATCAGCTGAGGTAGCGATTATACTTCCTTTACTTAAAAAATCTGCCTTGCCATCTAGATCTGTAACTACACCATTGGCTTCTTCCACTATCAAAGCACCTGCAGCTAAGTCCCATTTATTTAATGTGGCTTCATAATATGCATCTAATCTTCCTGAAGCAACATATGCCAAGTCAAGTGCAGCAGATCCTAATCTGCGTATTCCCCTTGTATTTCTTAACCAATATTTTACAATGCGCATATATGCCTCTATGTCATATGTATTTGTGTATGGAAATCCTGTAACAATAATTGCGTTCTTCAGATCCTTCTTTTTACTTACGTGTATTCTTTTATCATTTAAAAAAGCACCCTTGTCTTTGATAGCATGAAAACATTCGTCCATACTAGGATCATGCACAACTCCCGCAAGTAAAGTATCATTATACATTAAAGCAATGCTTATTGCAAAGTGAGGTATTCTGTTTAAGTAATTTGTTGTCCCATCTAATGGATCAATAATCCAAGTATATTCTTTTGCCTCATCCACAACGGTATCTTCTTCTGTTATAAATCCTGCTGAAGGCAAAAGGTCTCTTAATCCAGCTACGAGAATCTTCTCTGATTCCTTATCAACAAAACTCACCAAACTATTTAACTCCTTCTCAATAATATGTTCAGAGGATACATTCGATATTTCTTCCAATTGAAATTTGCCCACTTCTCGTGCCAGTACACAAACTTCATTAATTAAATTTTCTATGTCCATGGTCTTAGGTATAAAAAAAGAGCTTTAGCGATAAGGCTAAAACTCTTCTATATTTAGATTTTTGAATTTTTCTTTATCCCATTTCGGAGACTACTTCCGTTACTTCTGGTACCATTCTTTTCAGCATTCCTTCTATACCAGCCTTTAATGTAACGGTTGAAGAGGGACATCCGCTGCATGATCCTTGTAAAACCACTGTAACTATCCCTTCTTTAAAGCTCTTAAATTCGATATTTCCTCCATCCATTTCTACTGCTGGCTTGACATAAGTATCAATTAATTCCTTAATCTTCTTTACTAATTCTATTTCATCTCCAGTATACTCATATGCATCTCCTTTCTCCTCTTGTATTTTAGCCATTGCCTCCGCAAAACCTGCATTCACTATGGTCTTGCCACCTACTACATACTCCTTAATGAATGCTTTTAACTTAAGCATAATATCATCCCAAGAGTAGTTAAACTCCTTGGTTATAGTAATGAAATTATTACATACATATACCCCTTTGACATATGGAAATGTAAAGAGCGCTTTTGCAACTGGTGACCAGTCTTCAGCCAAGGCAGCCTCTCTAAAATCTGCAGTACCTTCAAAAAGCATCTTATTTGTTACAAACTTCAATGATTCTGGGTTTGGCGTTTGCTCTGTATATATCATGACAGGACTTTGGGTAACCGTTTCCATGTTTTTCTTATTTAGATTAATTAAACACAAATATAAGAACTAAAGTTGCAATGCTATCCATATAATTCATAATGTATTTGCGACTTGTCATATCCTAATTTTGCATATATGTTAGCTACTGCTTCATCTATCATTACAGACCACCCACAAATATAAAAATCAAGGTCTTCTCTCACTTCTTTATAGCTATTCATATATATATCATGAATATATCCCTGATAACCCTTGTATTCTTGCCTTGACAAAGCAACACTATAGGTAAATCCCTCCATAGTTTTCTCCATTTCTTCAAATTCCTCTCTATAAAGTATGCCCTCCTCTTCTCGAGTTCCAAAAATTAAGTGGATCTTCTTATGTGTCAGATTTCTATTTCTTATATCATGCAACATACTTCTAAAAGGGGCTACACCAGTTCCTGTAGCAAGCATGACAATATCATTTTCTATTTTTTCTGGAAGACAAAAACTTCCATCGGGTTCTTTAAATTTTATCGTATCTCCTATCTGGAGTGTTTCATGAAAATATGTAGACCCGCGGCCGCCATCTAGTTTGACAATCACCAATTCTAAAACATTGGTCTTATCCGGGGCATTTGCTATGGAATAACTTCTCCATCTTTGTAAACGCTTATCGCCTAGTGGTAAATCCGTTACAATAAATTGCCCAGCAGTAAAGTCTACTACCTCTTCTCCGTCTAGCTCCAGAAAAAAACGCTTGGTGCTAGATGACATATTTTCAACCTTGATAAGTTTTGCAGTGTACCACTTGGTAGGCATAAATTGCTTTTATTAATGAAAGGAAAAAATGAACAAATAGTTCAATGATTACATTGAATTGTTTTTAGTGATTTTAAAGATCTTGGATCCTCCAATACTATCAACATGATCTTCTTTCCAAAATTCAAGACCTATTTTCTCTAGAACACGGATTGATGCAGCATTATCCGCATGTGCTCTCCCTATGATCTCTGAAAGTCCCAATTCTTCAAAGCCATAATCGATAGATGCTTTTGCAGCTTCTGTTGCATATCCCTTTCCCCAGTATTCTTTGAAAAAGCGGTAACCTATATCAACAAAGTCATTATGCTTCTTTAGACCACACCACCCTATCCAGTCCTTCGTGTCTTTTGTCACACACGCCCATCTACCATAGCCATTCCGCTTATAATCTGAATAGTTTTCTAAAAAAATCTCTGCAGCACCTACAGATTCGAATGCAACATCTCCGGTAAACTCTATTTGCTCCCTCACTGCATTGAGCTCATAGATATACTTAGCATCACTTTTTACAAATTCTCTCAGAAAAAGTCTTTCAGTTTCCAACTTCCAATTCATACCTTGTACTTCTTTTAATATATAATGGCAAAATACAGAACATTAACACATAGTGAATTAAACGAACTGCAAAAAGAATTTGTGGATTATCTTGTCGTATCTGGAATTGATGCAAGTGAGTGGGTCAAAATTAAAGAAGAAAGTCCAGCAAAAGCGGTAAGGATCATTGAACTCTTCAGCGATGTTGTTTTTGAGAAAATCCTTAGAAAGACACAGTACGTTTATAAGGTAGAAAATGAGACCCTTTTCTTATTTAATTATGCCCAAGACATGGCCCGACTCATGATCCTACAATTTCCTACAGATTTTGATTTGCCTAGCAAGAATCAAAAGGAAATTATCGCGTGTATAAAAAAGAATAACATGACCTGTATTCCACAGAGCAAAAAATATATACGAGCCAGAGAAGAAGAACTATTCAGTATGATGCAATCTGGATGTGACATATGTTCTCAATCTTTTTACGAAGCACTGATAAAACAATAAACGATGAAAGAAAAAAAGCGCTGTCCTTGGTGCCTTGGGAGTGAACTTTATATGGAATATCACGATAATGAATGGGGAATCCCTGTTCATGATGACAGACTACTTTTTGAAATGCTTATTCTTGAAGGTGCGCAAGCAGGACTCAGCTGGTCTACCGTCCTCAATAAAAGAGCACACTACAAAAAAGTATACAACAACTTTGATGCAAAAAAGATAGCGAAATACACTGAAAAGAAAAAAGCTGCCTTGCTTCAAGATGCTGGCATCATCAGAAATAAACTAAAAGTAAATGCTAGTATTACAAATGCCCAACTCTTCTTATCTATACAAAAGGAATTTGGTTCCTTTGACAAATACATCTGGCAATTTGTAAACGGTAAACCCATTGTGAATAAATTCAAAACTATGAAACAAGTACCGGTTTCAACAAAGGAAAGTGATGCTATGAGCAAGGATCTTAAAAAACGTGGTTTTAAATTTATTGGTACAACAATTTGTTATGCCTACATGCAGGCTGTGGGAATGGTAAATGATCATCTAGTAAGTTGTTGGAAATACTAAAGATTATTTAAGCTCTCCTTTTAGGTACATGGAAATTGCTTCTGCTTTATTATTTACATGGAGTGTCTTATAAATCTTTTTGATGTGCGTACGTACTGTTTCTACTGAAATAAATAAATCTTCAGCAATTTTTCTATATGGTTTCCCTTCAACAAGTTTTTCCAATATCTCATTTTGCCTATCTGTAAGCACCGTAGATTTCTGATTAACTACTTCCTGAGGAGAATTACTTCGTACTAGATAACTAAATATTTCTCTTGCAATTTCAGGAGACATATAAGAACCTCCATTATAAACTATACGTATACCATCCAGAATCGATTTTAAACTGGTTTTCTTAGAGATATAAGCAGATGCTCCAGAACATAATGCATTCAATATCTTTTCCTCTTCTTCAAAGGTGGTTAGCATGACAATATCAGTATCTGGTAATTTACTTTTGATTATGGAAATACCCTCTAATCCAGACATGCCTGGCAGTCCAATATCTAAAAGAAGGATGTGCGGTTTGTAGTCTTGGTGAACATCTATGTATTCTAAAAGTGATTCAACTGAGCCTGCTTGATGTGTCATCTCTACATCTTCTGAAAAGCCAATATACTTTGCCACGTTTTCACGGATAACTTTGTTATCCTCTACCATTCCCACAATAATTTTATTACTCATTCTTTAGTATAAAATATTCAAATACGAATATAAAAAGAACCCGTAGTTAAAAGTATCACCCTAAAGGGTGATTATAACTCTAAATAGGGACTATTAGCTCAACGATATACCCATTTTCGTAGTACATGTTGAATTTTCCATTAATATCTTTTGACCTTTTCTCCATATTCATAAGACCTAAGCCCTCTGATTTTTCTACTGGCTTATGAGAACCATCATCTTGAATTGTCATAGTAAGTTGATTCTGCTTCTTATCAAAGCTGATCGTAACATTGTTAGCATCTGAATGTTTCAAGATGTTCACTATAGCCTCTTTAAAGATAAGGTATAGTTGTTGTCTAATGTTAGGATTTATAAATCCATCTGCTTTAAAGTTTCCTATTTCAAAAGCATGAGAAATGTTTCTGTTTGACAAATTATTTCTTGCAAACACCTTCATTCTATCTAACAGATTTTCATACTTATCCTTCCTAGAATCCAGTGCCCAGACAATATCTCTCATTCTCTCTATTGCATCTCTACTCATATGGGAAAGTTCTGTCAAGGCCTTTTTTTCTTTCCCTTCTTGGGTATATGATAGCACCTCGCTTTGCATAGATATACCTGTAAGAATTGTTCCTACGTCATCATGTAAATCACTAGAAATCTTAGTACGCAATTTCTCAATTGCAAGACGCTCCTGCAACTTTCGTTCATAACGATATCGCATTAAAGAGAATACACCAGCCACAAGTCCTAAAATACAAATCAAATAAAACCAACTTGTCTTATACCAAGCTTCTTTGACCTCCACTCTTAGCTTCCTTTCAATACTATTTAAAAATTCCGGATCATCCCCAGCCCGAATGTAGAGCTCATAATCTCCAGGTTTTAAATTTGTATACTTGAGCATATTGTCAACAGAAGGCAAAGACCAATCAGAATCAAAGCCTTCCATTTTATAACTGTAGAACGTCTTGTCAGGGTTTTCAAAGTTGGGCAGAAAAAAATCAATCGAAAACCAAATATCATCTGGTTGCAATACAATCGTTTCAATATTATTCACTGAAGCCAAAACGACTTTCTCTTCCTTCGCTTTCTTATTGTAGGTTGTTATCTGGCGAAACGCCAGCGGAAGCTTATTGTTCACATTCGTTCTTTTTTCAATCGTGTTAGGATCAAAACTTACAACACCATTCTTGGTTCCAAAATAAATTCTTCCATTTTCACTTAAGCGCCCTGCAGCTATCATACATTCCATTTCCTTTAAGTATCCAGGAATATTTGGTGAGTCAAATGTCAATGACTGGAGATTAAATCGATGAACTCCATTCTGACCTCCTAACCAAAGTTGTTTATCTTCTATTGCAACTATCGAGTAAATACCCTCTATCTTCTTCCTTCCCTGATAATTCTTAATCTCAAGATTGAAATGCTCTACTTCAGAAATATTTCTTTTCAGCCTTCCTATGCCTGTACTCGTACTTATCCATAACGTACCGCTTGCGTCTTCAAAAAGATCATAATATTCCTTACTAGAATCTTCATGAATACGTTCAATGAATTTTCCTTGTTTAGTAAAACTTAAGATTCCTTGAGATTTAGTCGTTAGCCAAACCTTGTTTTGAATTTTACTTTCCAATATCTTAAAGGGAAAATCATCTAGATAGAATTCCAGATCTGGTGACAACGCCTTTTTTGATCCAGACTTTAAATCATAGACATAGAGTAATTCATTAATATTTCTTGGATAGTATGGCGCTATCCACAGCTTGTCTGAATTCACAACCCCATTTACAGTTCTAGTATCATTTTGGTCTTTTAAAACATCTAAACACTCCCTTGTATTCAGGTCATACAATTGGTCCATCCAAATCAATTTATCCCCAACAAGGGATAACTTATGTGATCCTTCATCCCAAATAGATTCTTGAGGAGATCCCTTCTTAATTTTACCTAGTGGGATATCCAACTCTCGAGTAAGACCTGTCTTTTTATTTTGTGCAACAACCTTATACAAATAAGAAAAAAACATTTCTTGATCGTTCTCAGTAATACTTTGTACGTAACAATTCTCAGTACAATATCCATCTTTAGAATCCAAAACGTGATTATAGGATAATGCTCTTTGGGGCCCCAGTTTAATCAATCCCATTGAAGTTGTTAACCATAGTTGCTCTGAATGATCTTTAAAAATATTTAAGATGTAAAAACTTTTATCCGTTAGGCCTCTTATATTACTAGAGTAATCCTGCACTTCAAAGTTCTTCATATTTACCTTCCATAAGGTTTCATGCACTCCCATAAACCACATATCGTCACCTATGGATACTATATTCTCTGTATTAATCAAAGCTGTTTCTTCCACTTGATTAAATATTTCAAATTCTTTGAGTGTGTCATTATATTTAAACAAGGCTGAACTTCTTGCCTTCTCTTCTTCTTGATGAGCTGATTTTAGCCACAAAGTATTGTTTTGGTCTATTGTAAATCCATAGGGTGAAACTACTTTGTTTCCATCCTTTAAATCGCATTTTTTCAAAAACGTACCCTTAGCATCAAACAAATAAACAGAACGGTCAGCGGTTACAAAAATCGTATTGTCCCGTGCTTTAATTTGGCCATAATTATTTACAGGTATCTTTTGAATAACAGTAAACTTCTTAGAATTTTCAGAGCGTAAGACATAAATAAAATCTCCCTCTTTATATGGCTTCGTAATTGCCCATATGGTTCCAGATGGATCTATGTCTATATCATATATCTCATACTTGTCTTCAGGACCTGCACCCTGGATCGTATCAACAATTATCTTTTCATATGGATTGAACAGATACAAGTTATTTCCCCAATCACTTAAAAGTAAATTTCCATCTTGAAGTTTTCTTGCATGTATTGATTGGTTCAATGGAAAGTGCCTAGTTGCATTGTCTTTATGGTAGGTTTGAATATTTCTTCCATCAAAGGTATGCAACCCTACGCCTCTTCCCCCAGTGATCCATAACAGACCTGTTGTATCTTGAATGATCTCTCTGGTATACCCTATGGATAGTCCGTTAGGATAAGATATGTTTTCAAACTTATAAGAAGCTGGAGTAGAACCCTCTGGTTGGCAATAGGTATTTAGAGGGATAAGAAATAAAAAAATCAGACGTCGAAAGTTCATCCAAGAAACTATTAGCTATAAGAATCAATATACATAAAAAAATAAGAGCCTTTAAGACAAGTAATACAGATGATTGCATATTCGGTATATTTATAGAATGGGAAGAATTCTTCTATTGGTATGTATCTGCTTTGGCCCACTATTACGTGGGCAAGATTCCCTTGAAATAGTCATTGATTCAATCATGTACAATGCCATAGATTCCATGGCATTCCCTGGAGCTCAAATATTGATAATTAAGGACGATTCTATTATTCTTCACAAACCTTATGGCTTTCACACCTATGAGAAAACATTAGCAGTAGAATTAAATCATTTATATGACTTAGCGTCCATTACTAAAGTGAGTAGTGGTCTTCCCCTATTAATGAAATTGTACGACGTTGGAAAATTTGATATAGACAAAAAAGTCAAGGATTATTATAAGAAATATAAACGCTCCAATAAGAAAAACCTCACTTGGCGAAAAATACTTGCTCACCAAGGAAGACTTGAACCCTACCTCGTTTTTTGGAAACTCGCCATGGATGACAATGGCAAGTTTAAGAAAAATACATTCTCTCAGTCAAGCTCTAAAGATTATCCTATTCAGATTGCAAATGGCCTTTTTTTGCATAAGAAGTATAAAAAGACAATGATCAATCAGATTAAAGATTCTCCACTTTCAAAAGAAGAGAAATACAAGTACTCTGGTCTGATGTTTTTACTTATGCCAGATATAATTGCAGGAATTCTTAAGACCGACTTTGAGGCCCAATTAAAAGTAAATTTCTTTGAACGCTTAGGCGCAGAAAGAATATGTTACAATCCATTGGAATACTACCCATTGAACGAAATCGTTCCAACAGAATTAGACACATTCTTTAGAAAAACGCTCGTGCATGGAACAGTGCATGACGAAGCAGCTGCAATGTTGGATGGTATATCCTGCAATGCTGGTTTATTTTCAAATGCCGAAAGTCTTTCTAAATTATTTTTGATGTATATGAACATGGGAGTGTATCAAAACGGAAGATGCTTATCAGAAGAAACAGTACGAATGTTTACCTCCTACCAATATCAAGATAACAGACGCGGCTTGGGATTTGACAAACCGCTGTTAGAATATAATGAGAGAGCTAGTTATATTGCAAAATCTGCAAGTCCAGAAAGTTTTGGGCACTCTGGCTTTACGGGCACCTTTGTCTGGGCTGACCCAAAACATAAATTACTCTTCATCCTACTTAGTAATAGGGTCCATCCTAGTCGCAACCAGAGGCAATTATATAATATGGATCTAAGGCCAAAATTACATCAGGCTGCTTATGACTTTTTGGTGCGATAAAATTCCTATAAAGCTCGTGAATTAAATCCTTCAAACTTATCTAACATGCCAATCCAAAAAAGAACAAAGACCACCTGAGGCATTTACAGAAAATAAAATTATTGCTGGGGAAAATGTATGGCATAGGACTGGAGACAGTGGCTTTTTAAAAGAAGGTCAGCTTTTCCTGACTGGACGATCAAAACAGCTTATACAACGAGGAGAAGAATTACTCTCACCTTTTATCATAGAAAACCTTGTACAAGATATTGAAGGCGTTAGGGCTGGCACGTTGTTGAATATTCATGAAAAACTTGTACTCATACTTGAGACAGAAGAATCAGAGAATCAGGTTTCTCCAAAACTTGAAAAACTGACTTACGACAAGCTTATTATAACTAGTAAACTTCCAAGAGATCCTAGACATTACTCCAAAATAGACTACCAAAAGTTACTGAAGTCCATACAGTAAAATTCCTATTCCAAAGGATCTTGCAGAATCTCTATTTACGATTCAAAGTATGTAATCAAGTCCGTAGGCTTCGGTCGTAGACGATAATTTGAAGTAAGGTCTGAGTGAATGATTCTACCTTCTTCGTTAGTCAATATAATTGTGGGCATTACTGTATCGCTGTCATACCCAAAAACTTGTAGGCCCATCGGAAGCCCATTTTTTGAAAAAATATTCAACTGTTTGGCCACAGAATTATTCTTGTCAATTAAAAACTTAAAACCAACATCGTACTTATTCGCTATATTTTTTGTGTGCCCATGTGATTGTGGGCTTATGAGTACAGTTTGAATTCCTTTTGCTTCAAGATTTCTATACTCTTTTGCTATTTCTTTAATTTGTGCCACGCAAAGTGGACACCAATTACCTCTATAAAACGTAAATATATTTTTCTTTCCAAGAAAACTATCTGAGCTTATTACGCTCCCGTTTTGGTCTTCAAAATTGACTGTAGGAAGCTTTTGACCTTTCGCTAAAAGAGGGTTAGTCCGATCAGGAAATATTGAATACCACCTTAGATACAATACCCAAAACAAAGTTAAAATAAAACCAATCGCTGCTATTGGCTCTGCTCTATCTTTATAAAATGCATAGATTAGTAATATTGAACCCAAAGCAATAAAAAATGTATATAAATTAAGATTAGCAGATGTCCGAGGCATATCTGTTAAAAACAGTTTAGCTAAAAAGAAGAGCATTGGAATAGAAGTCAATCCCAAACCAACTGCAGCCCATATATAGGAATGATTATTTTGGTCAATAGAAATGCCAATACCTAGTAAACAAAGAAAAGGGAAAATGCTAATGAAAATTGATTTACTCATTCAAATATTAAATTTTGATCTAAGATGACTAACACAGCGTACAGTTCCAAAACTTTATTGAATATTAAGTTCAAAGGGAAATGCGTTCCTAAAAATGATATGACCCTCATCTCAACAACTGACTGTCCAATGGGTCCAGACCCATTGTCTTTCATGGATTATGAGTTTACAATTCATTTTATGTTTACAAGGCGTCGGGCCACCTTGGACAGTGAGTTGTTTATTATATATACGCAATAAACGACCCTCGTTCTCTGAGGTGTTTTACGGTTTTAATGGTTTTGAGGTTTTAAGGTTTTCCAGAAGTACGGATTGAACGGCTCTTTTATCTCAACAACTCACTGTCCAATGGGTCCAGACCCATTGTCTTTCATTGATTATGAGTTTACAATTCATTTTATGTTTCCAAGGTGTCGGGCAGCCTTGGACAGTGAGTTGTTTATTTTATAACTTCACACGTCGCCCTGTCTTTCCTTCCCATCTACTTTGGTGCCAATTTAGACGTTAGATTTATTTGTTGCAATATGAAGGAAAACTCAAGTTGAAAAACATAAGAAGAAAATTCTATTCATAAGTCAATTGGCATCTGGAATTTCGCTTAGCTTGTAGAAAATCTTTAAGCCTAATTTCTGTGCTATTTTGACATCTTGGTCTGCGCCCTTAGACTCTCCTTCTATTCTTAATACAGCATCGCATTTTTTTATTAAACGATGTGCAGTA
>CALCMJ010000070.1 GCA_937967615.1 uncultured Saprospiraceae bacterium | reverse complement strand
TTAGTAATGAATGATTTTGAAATCTCCAAAGAATGGAGAATTATCAAAGAGCAAACTAAAGTAGATCATTTTATTCCTAGTCTTTATCCTCATGCAGTTGAATACGATGAGCTTGGAGATACAATTTTGTATTACCAAAATAGACAGTGGGGGTATGATGATGCAGGAGATTATCAACAGCAGATCGACTTTTATGCTTATAATTTGACACAGAAAAAAATAGTGTGGGAGCGTTTAGCACTTGACCCTTATGGAAATTCCAGTATTGATAATCCACCTATTATTGACGGAGATCGTATTTTCTTTGTAGGTCTTGTTTCTGCTTTTTGTCTAGATAAGAATACTGGGGAAACTATCTGGCAAAAAGACTGGGTTAGCGGAGAAAGTTTACAAGGCACAAATTATGTGCTTGAAAATAATATTCTTTATCTAAGAGGATCAACAGGAACTTTGAGGTATGTGGATGCTGATACAGGAAATGTATTGTTTCAAGAAGACAATGGAGCTTCTACAGAAGTAATTTATGCGGATGAAGATTATTTTATGAACAATGGTTTTGATTTTCAGGTGCATGATCCGCTTACAGGAGAAATCCTATATAGGGATGAGGATCATAATCCCATTGGTAAATTTACTTTTGACAAAGAAAGCAAGAGGATTTATGTCACTGGTTTTGGGAAACTCTATTGCTTTGAGATTCCACATTGATAATCATCAAGAATTGCAATGAATTAATAAGAATGCATGCAGAACAGCATGCATTCTTTATATTTTGGTGTAATTACTGGAATTAGAATCGTCTAATCATAAACAGATGAAGAATAATACTGCATTTCAGATTGAATTGATGCAATCTTTAGATGGAAATTCTGGAGGATATTTTTTCACAGGCTTAAGATAAATTATGAAATATTTACCGTTAATATTATTGTCATGTTTTTTATTAATTTCTTGTGACGACCCAATTGAAGAAATTGTGGATACCCCAGAAATGGAAATTGACAGTTCTCTACTGCAATTAGTCTGGGAGACAAGTTTTGATTCACCTGAATACTTTGCAACAGATTTGTATAGCTTAAATGGATATTTGTTTTGTTCAGTTGGAAAGGCATTAACAAATGATTGGTGGATTTTCAAGATATCTCCTGTGACAGGAGAACTTGTTAAATCAGTTGCAACTCCGGAATCACATCGGATAACAATTGTTGATGGAGTCATACATGCACATAGTAGTGGACACCATGGTACTTACGATGACGAATTGAATATGACTTATGAATTAAATACGAATTTCTTTCCTAGAATGTCAGCTCATGATGGGATGATATTTAGACCGAAAGGTAGTCCTAATGATTCCTTTTCTCAATTAGAGATGAACGATAATACAATTTCTCAAAATTGGAGACTTGTTCAGGAAGTTAAAAAATCGGATCACTTCATCCATGCTCTAGAATCACCCTCTGTGGCATACAACGAAATTGGAGACACTATCCTTTATTATCAAGACAGACAATATGGATTTGATGCTGACGGGGCATATGAACAGAAAGTAGACTTTTATGCTTTTAATCTAACAAAACAGAGTATGGAATGGGAGAGGCTAAGTCTTGATCCATACGGTAGTGCAAATGTCAATAGCAAACCTATAATTGATGGTGATCGTATTTTCTTCTTAGGTCTTGTTTCTGCTTTCTGTTTAAATAGAATTACTGGTGAAACAATTTGGCAGAAGGACTGGGTTGGAGGAGAAGGATTTCATGGAACTAATTATGTTTTCGAAAATAATATTCTTTACACTAGAGGTTCTACAGGAACAGTTAGGTTTATAGATGGGGATACTGGAGATGTTATTTTTCAAGAAGACAATGGTGCGTCTACACAAATGATCTATGCAGATGAGGATTATTTCATGAACAATGGATTTGACTTTCAAGTACATGATGCGCGAACTGGTGAACTTCTCTTTAGAGATGAAGAGAATGACCCTAAAGACAACTTCTTTTATGATAAAGAGAATATGAGAATATATGTGACTGGATATGGGAAACTCTATTGTTTTGAGATTCCACATTGATAATCATCAGGAATTGCAATGAATTAATAAGAATGCATGCTAAACAGTATGCATTCTTTATTTTGCCCCACCCGACAAATCCATGGGAAACCCTGATTCTTTAAAGATTCTATTTCTTTGTTATCACTTATCTACATTTTCATTTGTACTTTTAGTGAAAATGTACTGCTATGCGATTTTTACTGATATTTCTATTCCTTCTTACACAAACTCAATTTGTTTCTTCCCAACAGATCGTCCTAGATGATATCGTTGCTGGTTTTGAAATTCCTGTGGATATAACACACGCTGGTGATGATCGACTATTTATAGTTGAGAAAACAGGAGCTATTAAAATATTAAACGCAGATGGATCTGTAAACCCAACTCCATTTTTAGATATTGATGCTATCGTTAACTCCGGAGCAAATGAACGCGGACTTCTGGGTCTTGCCTTTCATCCGGATTATGCAACAAATGGTTATTTCTTTGTGTATTATACAAATAGTGGTGGGTCAACTGTAGTATCGCGCTTTTCTGTAACGGCAGATGCAAACATTGCTGATCCAAATTCAGAGAAACTCATTTTCACAACATCTCAGCCTTTTAGTAACCATAATGGTGGCTGTATTAAATTTAGTCCGGCAGATGGATATCTCTATATTGGTATAGGTGATGGAGGATCTGGAGGAGACCCGCAAGACAATGGTCAGGATGGACTTTCTTTTCTTGGGAAGATTCTTAGACTAGATGTAAATACCACAGGTACTTATAATATACCACCTGACAATCCATTTGTAGACGAACCAATGATTCGGGACGAAATTTGGTCTTATGGTTGGAGAAATCCGTGGAGGTTTTCATTTGACAAGAATACAGATGATATGTGGGTAGGAGATGTAGGTCAAAATGAATGGGAAGAAGTAGATTTTGAACTTGCTGGTGATGGCGGACGTAATTATGGTTGGAGATGTTATGAAGGAAATGTACAATACAATTTTAACGGGTGTGATGAAAACGGTGATTATACCTTCCCATTTTTTGTTTATGCAAACAGTTCATTTAATTTAGGTTGTTCAGTGACAGGTGGCTTTGTGTATCGTGGTCAAGAATATCCATCATTGTTTGGTAATTATATTTTTGCAGATTTTTGTTCTGGGCAATTTTGGCTAACAAGGAATAGTGATTGTGGCTTTATTACTACTGAAAATATACAAGGCTCTAGAAATGAGTATAGTGCTTTTGGAGAAGATGTGAATGGTGAACTTTACGTTGCTGCATTGGGTGAGGGTAGGATATATAAAATTACAACAGCTTGTGATCTAGATATAAGCTCAGTTATAACAGAACCTAGTTGTATTGGAGCAGCGGACGGCAGTATAGATCTTGAAATTTCTGGAACTTCTGCAATCAACTCCATTACTTGGAGCACTGGAGTGGGAACACCAGATCTTATGGGTATTCCTGCTGGTGAATACACAGTCATTGTTGAAGATGCAAGTGGATGTATCCTAGAAAGATGTTTTAGACTAGAAGAACCAGAAGGCCAAGAATCGTGCGAAGGAGCTCTTATTTTAGCTGAGGGTTGTCCTGGAGGATCAGTTACAATATCTTCCCCCTGTGATGTTCCTGCAGGTATGATGATACGTTGGTTCAGAAATGGTGAACTTATAGTTGGCGCTGAAGACATCGCAATTGTCACATCTGAGGATGGTATTTATAGTATTCAATTCTATGATGCTAACTGTGCACTCGCAGTTTCTGATATTGTGGATTACAGTTTGTTTCCAGTTGTTGCCGCACCAGACTTTGTTCAAGATGGGAATACGCTTGTTGCAGACGCTGGTTTTTTTCAATACATCTGGTATAAAAATGGAATTGAGGTGCAAAATGGAAGTTCTAATATTTTAGATATTTCTGAAGATGCCTCATATTCAGTTCAAGGACGTGATAACATAGGCTGTTTGACTTTAATTTCTGACGAAGTGTTTATTGCATTAAGTAGCACCCTCGAAGATTTGGGGATTAGCAATCTTGAAATATTTCCAAATCCATTTTCTGATGATTGTACGATAAAGATGCAGTTGCTTAAAGCAAAAGATCTAAGAATAGAAGTATTAGATAGTAAAGGCTCAGTATTGTTTAAAAAAGAATTACAAGCGAAGACTGAGTTTAAAGAGACTATTGACTTAAAACAAATGCCCGCGGGCTTATACATGCTTAGAATAGAGGTGTCTAAGAAGCAACTATTAAAAAAGATAATCAAGCAATAAGTATTTAGGAAAATTCTCCTCACGTAATGCCAGTGGCAAGATGCCTTTTATTAAATTTGCAATCAAATTTTGAATGCATGTTATCTTTAATAATTTGGCCTGATTTTGCAAGTTCTGCAGTTTGGATGAGTTTATTGACTCTTACCTTCCTTGAAATTGTTCTTGGAGTTGACAATATCATCTTTATTTCCATTGCTGCTTCCAAATTGAAAAAAGAACAACAGGCTAAGGCCACAAACGTAGGCTTGGTTCTAGCTATGGTGATGCGTATTTTATTATTGTTTGGTATTACCTGGTTGATAGCCATGGAGCAGCCATGGATAACAATCGATAATTCTTTAATGCATGCTGGATTTTCTGGTCAGAGTTTGATTCTTATCGCCGGTGGTCTATTCCTTTTATACAAAAGTGTAAGTGAGATCCACCATAAACTAGAGGGGGAAGGACATGATGCAAGTTCAGGAGGAACAAAAAAACTTGTGTCTCTTTCAAGTGTTATTGTCCAGATTACTTTGATAAATATTGTTTTCTCATTTGACTCTATCCTTACTGCTGTTGGAATGACCAACGGGGTGCACGGTGCACTTGTTATTATGATTATTGCCGTTGTGTTTTCTGTTATTATCATGATGTTGTTTGCAGTGCCAGTAGGAAGATTTGTGAATGATCACCCAACCATTCAAATTCTAGGTTTGTCTTTTCTGATTCTAATAGGATTCATGCTAATTGTAGAGGGTGCACATTTAGCACATTTGAGTTTTGCGGGAAGTGAAGTGGGGACTGTGCCTAAAGGATATTTATACTTTGCGATTGCATTTTCATTATTGGTAGAATTTCTAAATATGAAGTTTAGAAAAAAGAACAAACCCATCCAACTACATGGTATTGAAGAAGAAGCAAAAGCGGAAGGTATTTTATGAGGCTTTATATTCTTTTTCTTTGTTTTATAATACTCTCTTGCAAGCAAGACACAAAACAACTCAATCAAATTGAATATAAGGGAGAGACGATGGGCACTTTCTATAGTGTCAAGTTTTTAACAAAAGATCCCCTTCCTCAAAAGCAAATTGATCAAAAGTTAATTGCAATAAATGCAACTTTCTCCACCTATATAGAAGATTCGCAAATTTCATTGTTGAATAGACCAGAGAATACCAGTTGGACTATGCAGGGAGAAGAGGCGCAAGAGTTCGAAGAAGTATTTTTGATTGCAAAAGAAATTTATAAGTCAACGAATGGGAAATTTGATCCCACAGTAAAGCCTTTAGTTGACTACTGGGGTTTTGGAAAAGATAAAAGAATGCGTGTTCATCAGAAGTCGGAGATTGATAGTTTGCTCAGACTTGTTGGATTTGATAAGATTGACATAGAAAGAAAAGGCGACGAAATAACAATCACAAAGTCAGATTCTAAGATGGAAATTGATTTTAGCGCAATTGCAAAAGGATATGGTGTAGATAAGATCGCGGAATTGTTAGAAGATAAACAAGTGACTAATTATATGGTAGAGATTGGCGGAGAAACAACTTGTAAGGGTAGGAACTTACAAGGCGATAAATGGACCCTAGGTGTTTCAGAACCCAGATCTGGTTCTTCTCCTTCTAAAATCATTCTCAAAGTGCAACCAGGAAACTTTTCCATGGCATCATCAGGCAATTACAGAAACTTTTATTCTATAAAAGGGAAAACCTATAACCATACAATAGACCCCCTAAGTGGTATGGCAATCCCTTCTGATCTACTCGCTATAAGTGTCATTGCTGAAAATTGTACAACTGCAGATGCAATTGCTACAGCTTGTATTGCAATGGGGAAAGAAAGCTCTCTCAATTACATTGAAGATACCGCAAATGTAGAAGCATGCTTCTTTTATGAAAAAGAAGGAGAGATAATTGTGGACTATAGTACGAGTTTTGAGCAATACATTGTAAATTGAGCCCATGCAATTAAATTTAGATAGAGATGTAGTATTTTTTGATATTGAAGCAACAGGTTTGAATGTTATTCGAGACAGAATTATTCAAATTGCTCTTATCAAATATTTTAAATCTGGGAATCCACCAGAAGAGTTAAGTATAATGATTAATCCTGCAATGCCTATTTCTGAAGAAGCGATGGCAGTTCATAAGATTACTCCGGAGATGGTCAAGAACAAACCTGTTTTCGCACAGGTAGCAGATGAGATATGGAATTTTATTGGAGATTCTGACCTCGGAGGATATAATTCGGATAGATATGATATTCCCATGCTGATGGAAGAATTTTCAAGAGTAGGGAAAACCTTGGATGTGAATCACAGAAGAACTGTTGATGTCCAGAAAATATTTTATAAGATGGAGCCTAGGACTCTTGTTGCAGCTTATAAATATTATTGTGGTAAACCCCTTGAAGATGCGCATGATGCATTGGCAGATGTTAGAGCCACTGTTGCCGTATTAGGAGGCATGATAGAAAAGTATAAAGAAGTAGAATATGTAGATGGTGATGGGTATTCCCATGGAGCACCTATAACAAATAGTGTAGAAGATTTATCAAAGTTTACTTCTCAGACTAAAATGTTAGATGCGACTCAACGTTTAAAGTACGATGCTAAAGGGGAAGTGGTCTTCAATTTTGGTAAATATGTAGGACAGCCCGTAGCTGAAACCTTGGCGCGTGATAAACAGTACTATCATTGGATTTTAGAAAAAGAATTTTCTTCCCAAGTAAAACAAATTGTGAGAAAACTTGTAGATGATTACATCAAAGCAAAAAAGGCTACTTAATTATTTTCTCTTTATCGGTTTGCTTTCATTCGTCTCTTGTTATGAAGACGTAGAGGGCTGTCTTGATATTCAAGCAGTTAATTACAATGCAGCTGCAGATGCAGAGTGCGAGTCATGTTGCTCCTATCCTCAATTGGAGTTTAACGATATGACGAGATTTGACACCCTGAGTTTTTCTAGAAATACGAAGTATGCAATTGGTGGTCCAGATACCCTTGTAATTCATGATATTTATCTTCTACTCTCTGATTTTAGTTTGCAAGGAGAAAATCAAGAATATAGTGTAACTGATATGCATGCATATGATGGATCGCTAGATGAGATAGATGATCTTGTCTTTGTTGATTTTACAAGTAGTACATCAAATATTGGAACCTTGATAGCAAACGATTCTATTCTTACAATGAGTTTTCAGGTGGGATTACTAGATGCAATAGATGATAAGGATAATGATTTTAGCAATTTAGCTGAAGTTGAAACTCTTATAGATTCCATGTATTATGATGCCTCAGATAGATTAGAGTTCTTTAGATTAGATTTTTCTAGCCTTCTTGGCCAAGATACAACGCATTACCTTGTAAATGTTTCTGGCCAGAATAATGTGTTTTCTGAGACATTTGATTTCAATACAAATATCGATAGGGGAGAAAATATCGTTATATCTTTGGATATAGATATATTTAAGTTGTTTTTAGGCATAGACTTCAATTCTATGAGTTCAGATCTCATTCGAGAAGCAATAGAAAACAATCTTAGGAGTCAGTTGTTTAAATAGGGTTAGCCAATAAAATTATTATCGATGAAAAATTTTCTCTTTTGTTTAGTTGCTGTTATTTTACTAATGTCATCTTGTGATGACGATAAACAACAGTTTAAGGTAGAACTCATAGTAAAAGCATTGTATGATGGCAATCCTTTGGTCATGTTTGATGAATATGATTATGCGAATTCAGAACTCTTCTTTTCAACACTGGATGTATTTATCAACACTATAGAATTGCGTGGGAATAATGGGGAGACCTTAAGCTTATCAGATATTGAGCTCTTAGATTTTACAGAAGAAAATAAAAAATTGAGTACGGCAACTGAGGGGATAAAATTTTCATATGATATTGGAGAACCAATGGGTGAATACTCTAGTATATCTTTTGGAGTTGGAGTGGATCCTATTTCAAATGCATCTGAGCCGAAAGACTTTTCTTCTGATAACCCTTTAAGTGAATCTGGCAAGTACTGGATCGCTTGGGATAGCTACATTTTCATGAAAATTCAGGGCCAATATGACGAAATAGGAAATGGAGATTTTGCACTGCCCTTTCTGTATCATACTGGAACGGATGAAATTCATAGAACATTTAATTTAGCTGTTTCTGTCAATTTTGATACAGAAAATAAGGCAAGCATTGAGGTAGAATTAGATGTAAAAAAACTGTTTGAAACAAATGGTGGCTATTTTAATATAGTAGAAAGTCCAGTGAGTCATGAGCCAAATGTAATTGCTCATATGGTAGCGGATAATCTTACAAACGCTTTAAAGATCAAATAAGCTGGATATGGATCTGAAATTCTCTGTTGCTCTGATTTTCATTCTGTTCAGTCTTGCATGTTGTACTGATCCAGAAAATCCAATGTCAAAAGGAACAGACTTGACGAATATCCCATATAGCCCAGTGGACTATACTGCTGACTATCCTAATAGCTTTCCTCTCTTAGAAGTTCCACCTGATAATCCATTGACGGTGGATGGTGTTCAGCTAGGTAGACATTTGTTTTATGATCCCATCCTCTCAGCAGATTCAACCATGTCATGCAGTTCGTGCCATTTGCAATCAGGAAGTTTTACAGATAATAAAAAACTCAGTGCTGGCATTGATGGAATTCCAGGGAAAAGGAGCTCTATGTCTCTTATGAATGTAGGTTTTTTTTACAGTGGATTGTTTTGGGATGGAAGAGTAAATACTTTAGAAGAACAAGCCTTGCTTCCGGTGGAAGATGTTGTAGAGCTGCATAATGACTGGTCTACAGTTGAAACTAAATTAAGAGATAATTCTATGTACCAAGAGATGTTCAGAAAAGCATTTGGTATAAATAATTCTGATAATATAAATAGGGACCTTGCTGTTAAAGCCATTGCACAATTTGAACGTATTTTAACCAGCAAAGGGACTTCAAAATACGATAGGGTTTTAGCAAACCAGGATGTATTTTCCGACGAAGAATTGTTGGGCTTTGATCTGTTCTTTGATGAAAACTCAGATGTTCCAGATGCGGAATGCGGACATTGTCATTCGCCTCCATTATTCACTTCAAATGAATTTTTTAATAATGGAATTGATTCTGTAACAGATCTATCAAAACTAAGCTTATTGGAGTTTTTAGATCCTGGGTTGGGAGAATTCACTTTAGATACTCTAGACTATGGTAAGTTTAGG
>CALCMJ010000069.1 GCA_937967615.1 uncultured Saprospiraceae bacterium | reverse complement strand
CTCCTTTCAGGAGCTCACGGTCGCTACGCTACAGGGCTCGCAGGTCTGCTCGGCCATCCCGAAAAACCGGGATGTCTTCCACCCTTCCGCATCGCTAGTCCGTACAAATCGCAGTAATTAGTAAGTTGAATATTATAAAATTCATACTTCCTGGTAAGCATTTTCAAACCCAGGACATATAGAAGTGTAGTAAGCAGTTAATAGGGTAAATGTTTGTTATAAGGCAAAGGAATTTCTTTTGCCTTTTTTTAAAAAAAACCTACACTAGATTTTCAAAGATGGTTTCATCCTTTTTACATCAGTAGCTATTCAAAATGCCGCAGTCTATATTAAATGAACAATAATTAAAATAGACTGATGCTCTTTTTACCATTGGTCAGAACAGATTTCATATAAGAGCAAAATATTTATTTTTATAAAGAATGTCACACAAGACTCTTAACAAGGATTATAGCAATGACATTTGGTTTTATTATAAATCAGAATTTATATTTAATTACATCATAAAAAAATCTAAGCTAATCCGAATTGGATACAAAAAGAGTAAATGTTAAGATGCATGGAGTTTATTGAGATTTAACATTTGAGAAATAATAAATTAGCAATTCCTGGATTTATTCACGCTATATTTATAATTCCCAATCTTAATACATTCTATTGCAAGCATAATTGTAAAAGTACTTTAGACATTCTAAGCTATAAATTGAAACACATGAAAACACCTATAACAATTACATTGCTATTTTTCATATCAGCAATCTATCAAAATGTATATGCAGAGTCTCCCAACTCTGAAATTGTAACTACAATCCATGGTCATGTTTATTATGACGAGAATAACAACGGTACAGAGGATGGTACGGATGCAGGTATTCCTTCCATAGATGTTCTTCTCACACAATCTGATGGCGTAATCATTACGGCAGTAACAGATGCGAATGGAGACTGGTCTGCGATTGTAATTCCAGGAATGACAACAGTGGATATTGATGAAACGGATGCTGATTTCCCTACCAACTTACAACAGTCTGATGGCACAGACCCTGAAACGATAATGGCAGTTTTGGATCTAGATACAGACGCAGGAGTGGATGGTTATGCAGGGATTCCTGACATAACAGTTTCTTTTAATATTCTAACTACCTTAATGGATGGAATTACTTCTGCCAATGCAATTTTTAATCTGTACGAACTTGCTGGAGTGAATACAAATGGTACGATCACTTTAATACTAGCTAAAGATAATAGATTCACCTTTACCTATAATAACACATTAAGTACGCTTGGCTCTCAATCTGTAAATAATGCTGACTGGTCTTATGACAGTAGCAATCCAAGTTTCCATATCTGGGAATCCATCGTACCCATCAATGCATTAGGAAAAAGCAACTTTGGTTTAGAGTTTGTCTATGACCCTCAAAATACGAGTGGACAAGTTTCATATTCAATCACTGTTATTGCAGGAAGTGGAGGAGAAATGATTAATTATAATAATCAAGATGTAGAGGAGATTACATTTATAACTTATTAGTCTAATGTAATTCCCAATACTAAAACTCAAAAATAAAGTAACATGAATACACCTAAATATATTATCACAAGCTTACTATTAAGTTTTTTCTCTTACACAACATTCGGTCAATGCTATGAATTAGAAATCACGGCTGGATTTTATGGTGATGCCATTCTGACTGAGAACCAGTCTACGGATGTAACATATGAAATCTGCAATAACGGAGATCCTATCCCTCTAGATCCCAATGGACCTATTTATGTTAGCATATGTCCATCTATAAATAATATGGTTTTTACAAGTACTTTCATTGGATCAGGTCTTTCCTATTTTTCCTTAACAGAAGACATGAATTGCACAATCGCTGAGCAATTCACAACCATACCATCAGGATGTTTTGAGTTTGTTGCAACTGTAATGCCTACAATTATTGATATGGGTGACATACATTGTATTCAGACGAACATTGTGTCCTCAGGAATTTTAACAGGAAGCAGTTGCAATGTTATTGATAATGATATGCACGATTTATGTATAAATTCTATTCTAATGGGAATTGTAGATGTAGAACTTGTAAGTTTTCAAGTAATACAAGATGGAAATAAATCCTTGCTTTCTTGGACTACTGCCTCTGAGGTAAACAATGACTATTTTAATATAGAAAGATCAAAAGATGGCACACATTTCGAAAGTATAGGAAAAGTAGATGGCAGTGGAACCTCAAATGATTTTAATCATTACAGCTTTGTTGACCAAAGACCTGAACCTGGTACAAATTTTTACAGACTGCAGCAGTTTGATTTTAATGGAGATAATACCTACTCGGAGATAAGAGCTTTAAATTTTGAAGCAAAAGAAAGAAGAATTCAGATCCTTCCAAATCCAGCAGTAGAATTTATTCAGATCCAAGGAATAGAGGAATCTTCAAAACTACAGCTTATTGATTTAACTGGAAAAGAAATAATGAACCTTATCATCAGTAACGAACAAAAAATAAGCATTGCGGACTTTCAATCAGGTACCTATCTGTTTAATATTCTTAATGCAGAAGGAGAAACCATCCACTCTGAAAAAGTGATAGTAAGCAAATAAAAAAAAGTAAGATGTTTGTTATAAGGGCAAGGGATAATCTCTTGCTCTTTTTTTTTGAGTGCTTGCAGATCAATCAATCTAGTTGCACCTTCAAAGTCTTCGCTCCTACCTTACAAAATATAATTCCTTATCAGAACCCACACCAGGATCAAATCTATAGTCTTCTACATTAAACTTTTCAAGCTTCCTAGGGTCCATTATTTTATTCTCTATTACATAGCGTGCCATTAAGCCTCTCGCTTTCTTAGCATCAAACGATATAAATTTCATCTCACCATCCTTGATTTTTCTAAAATGCACTTCAATGATTGGCTTTTTAAGCTGATCCTTCTTTATAGCATTGAAATATTCTTGGCTTGCAAGATTGAGAACATAATCAGAATTACTTTCCTTTAAATCTTTATTCAATTTTGTTGTAAGCTTCTTATCCCAAAATGCATAAAGATCTTTTCCTTTCTCTGTTTTAAGTTTAGTACCCATTTCTAATCGGTAAGGCTGGATGAGATCCATAGGTTTTAGATACCCATACATGCCAGATAACATCCGCAAATGTGTTTGGGCAAACTCAAGTTCCTTTTTCTTAAACTCCCTTCCTCTTAATCCTTGATACACGCCTCCGTCAAATGTAAATATTGCCGGAGTACTGCTTTTGTCCGTATGTGTCTTTTTAAATTCCTGAAATCTGGCGTAATTCTGAGCAGCAAGTTTGTCACTTATGTGCATCAGACTCTTTATATCTTTTTCTTTGTATGTCTTCAACACAGTAGCCAGAGCATATGCATCCTTCCTGAAATCTGACTGCGTAGGTGTGATCGGATATGGAATCCGTTCTGTGTTGAGGGTTTTAGCAGGAGAAAGTAGTATTATCATCGTTTAATCCTAAGTTTAGTGCTACAACGCTTTTAGTGATCTATGGTTCAAAGAAAAGAAAGTTAATTAGAAATCGGACTTATCATTTAATATTTAAGCCTACTTCAAGGAAGTTTATATCTTCTATTTTTAACTAGCCTTCCTTAAATTGTCCTACAAGCTGAAATCTTGAATATTCATAGTTTGTTTTGATAAATTAACTTACTATTATAATGATTTGCAAATTCTAAAATCTAGTATTTTACAATCTCGGACTACAAGCCATTAATTTGAAATATATAATTGCTCTCTTCTTAAGTCTAATTACACTTTTCAGCACTTTATTCCTGAATGGGAATATTTCTATTGGGAATTACTTTCCGCCTATGGGAAAGATACTTAATCCGCATCAAGGTTTCTGGCAGAATGCAGAGAGAAAATTTGTAGATCAAGAATTAGAATCTGAACTTATTACTGATGATATCCAGATAGTTTATGACGAGAGATATGTACCACATATCTATGCCCAGAATATGGAAGATGCACTGTTTGCTCAGGGATATCTAGAAGCTCAAAACAGATTATTTCAAATGGATCTTATGGCTAGATCCGTTTCAGGAAATCTATCCGAGGTCATAGGCAAGAATCCTGCTGTTTTAAAAAAGGATATAGAATCCATCCGTAAAGGCCACAGAACTACAGCAGCCTTTCTCCAAGAAACATTTCAAAAAGGAGAGAACACAAGTGTCCTAGATAAATATACACAGGGCGCTAATCATTTTATAAAAAGTCTGGATAAAAAAGATTATCCATTTGAGTATAAACTCATGGACTTCTCTCCTACCCTATGGTCAACTGAAAAATCTATTTATGTACTTATCTCTATGGCAGATTTACTTTGTGGTAGAGCGGACGATTTTGAACACAACAATCTAAAAGAGATCCTTGATGAAGAGGTATTTACTTATTTGTATGCAGATAATTTTGACATCAAAGAACCAATTGTACCCAGGGGAACTCCATTCAACTTTGATAAAAAATCCGACCATTTTGACCCTTCTATGAATAGTTATGGCAAGATCTATAAGACAGATTTTAGCCCAAACCGCATTTTTGGCGCAGGAAGTAATAACTGGGCAATCTCTGGTGAAAAATCAAAAACAGGTAAACCTATTTTAGCGAATGATCCTCATCTAGGATTAAGCCTACCTTCTATATGGTACGAACTAGAAATGCATACCCCAGAATTCCATGCGCATGGAGTAAGCGTACCAGGATTAGCAGGAATGATGATAGGGTTTAATGATGATGTCGCGTGGGGCATGACAAACGTAAGTCATGACATCAAAGATTTCTTCAGAATAACATATACGGATGAGAGTAAAACAAAATATTTCTATGGGGATGGCGTAAAAGAAATTACAAAAAAGCAAGAGACCATTAAACGGCGTGGAGAAGAAGACTACGTAGAGCAAGTCGCATATACTGAATGGGGACCCATTATGTACAGCAAGGACAGTATAGACTTAGCGATGCATTGGTTACGTTCCAATTATGCAAAAAAAGATGAACCCAGTGTTTATGTAAATTGCATGAAAAGTACCTCCTATGATGATTTTATTCATAATACCTCCGGCTATGTGGCTCCGGCGCAAAATTTCATTTGTGCAGATAAGTCTAATATAGGAATACGAGTAAATGGAACATTTGCAGCAAAAGAAATTGGGGATGGGAAATTTATTAAAGATGGTTCTATTCCTGCAGCCGGATGGAGTGATTATATTTCTGAAGACCAACTCCCCCACTCTAAAAACCCAGAACGCGGTTTTGTCTCCTCAGCAAACCAAAGATCTACTACTGGAGAATATCCATATTACTTTAACGGCACCTTTGCTACATACCGCGGAGAAAGAATCAACGCACTACTATCTGCTGAAGACAAACTAGATGTTAGTAGTTTAAAAAACATGCAACTGGATAATTTTAATATTCGGGCAAGAGATTTTCTGCCAATGTTTTTGGAAGTGATTAAACATTACGAAGATGAAGAATACAAAAGCATTTTAAAAGACTGGGATTATACGTACACAGAAGATACGGAAGCAGGAACAATATTTTACGTTTGGTACAGTAATTATAGAAAAATGATATTTGATGAATTCTCTCCTTATCACCAAGAGATGTATTTAAAATATCCATTTGATTGGAAGATATTTGAATTAAGTACTCAGTATCCTGATCATATCATATTTGATAATGCGAGTACAAACAAACTTGAAAATAGAGATGATATAATTAAGGAGAGTTTTGTAAAAACATATGAAGATTTAAAAACTGAAAGTGATTTAGCATGGAGTGCTTATCGTCCTTTATATATTGATCATGTTGCAAAGATTTCTGGATTAGGAAGTGGCGCTATTCAGCTTGGAGGTTCTGGGGAATCTATTAATGCAATGAGAAGTAGATTTGGACCCTCATGGCGTATGGTGGTAGCTTTAGGAGAAGAAATAGATGCATATGGTGTGTATCCAGGTGGGCAATCAGGGAATCCGTCTTCAAAATATTATAAGGATATGTTAGAGTCGTGGGTGGAAGGTGATTATTACAAACTGAAGCTTGAAAAAGATCCAAACAAAATATCAGCAAGCAGGAATCTTAAAATAAAATCAGGACGATGAAGTCATTCTTATTGGACATGGTAAAACTTTGTTTGGCAGTATTCTTAGGGCTATTCTTTTTCCCTTGGTATTTTCTAGTTGTTCTTACTTTGATCTATGGAGCATTGCGTGCATTGTCGTGGAAAGCAGCATTTTTTATTCCTTTTCTTGCCGTGTTTTTAGTCTGGGCAGTTTATCCTTTAGTTATAAGTCTACAAGATGATTTTAGGATGGCGAATGTCATTGGCGATGTATTTGGTGGATTGCCAGCATTTGCTATTTTATTAGTGAATGGATTGGTATTTGGATTTTTAGGAGGAATGGCGAGTTTGAGTGGGTATTTTATTCGGAATTTGTTTTGATTTTAGTGTATACTTTTTTTTTGCATCAAATACTTACTGCATATGCCAGAAAAGGAAATTAAATTTAAATATCCTATTAAAGGAATCTTTAAATACAATATTCATCTATTAACCTCTCCCTTTAAGGCGGCTGAATCAGGTGAAATAATGTTAACCAAAGACACTTGTAAGATAAGGATAGGTCCAGCAATGTACAGTATACAAAATATTAAAAGCATCAAAAACGCTAGGGCTAATAAGTATCAAATTCAATCTAGTATTGAGATCATATATGAGGAAAATAAAGTTGATCAGACTTTATATATTTTTGATTGGAAGTATTTTGGATTTGGAAACATTTTCTCAACAAAAGGAATTGATGCGATAAAAGCAGAACTAGATAAATTTTGGCAAGGATTAGACAATAAATTCTATTAATGTCTTTGAAGAAAAAAAAATCAATATTAAGTTCTAACCTAGCTCAACTTTACATATAAATTAAGATTTTATAAACTTAAAGGTCTCCATCAAGGTTTCAGATGCATAACGCACATAATAGTAAGCAGGTGTTAAATGTTGTATGTTTATTTCTATAGTGTACTCCCCTTTTTTGATATCTAGTTTTGGTAGATCATTCTTTGTCAATTTACTCAAGCTTAGATGAGCAGTTTGTAATTGAGGAAATGCTTTCATCACAAAGGTTTTATATTTGTATTCCGAATCTCGTATTTAGCTCTAATGCCATAGAATTATGTCGACAAA
>CALCMJ010000068.1 GCA_937967615.1 uncultured Saprospiraceae bacterium | reverse complement strand
GGCTAAAAACTCGTGTTGAATTCACGGTACACATTATTGCGTATTCTATTCCGGTATTTTCGTCATAATATCCCCAAATGTCATTTCCAGTATCTCCTACCTCAACATTAGCAACGAAGTCTAGGTTGAAATTTGTTTGAGAAAACCCTGAATGTGCAAGGAAACATAGTAGTAGCAGGCTTAAAAATCTCATTTCTATTTTTTTTGTGAGTCTAAAAATACATTGAAAATTCCATCTATTCCCATAAAAAATAGACTTTAGAAGACAATTAATACTATTTACTTATATGATATATAATTAGAAACATTTTAAGATCATTCTGAAAAATCCCGCTCATTTCGGTATATTTGCATCCTGATATTGAGGATGACTTGTTTTTTAAATAATGTGTATAAGAGTAATATGGATTCTCTTATTATTTTCAAAACATGAATTTAAGTATAGCTTAACTATGATGGAATTTTTTCACAATCCCAGATGCAGAAAGAGTAGAGAGACATTGCAACTTCTTCACTCCAAAGGGCTGCAACCAGAAATTGTAGAGTATCTAGATCAGGTACCTACACCTAAAGAAATAAGAAACTTACTTTCAAAACTTGGCCTAAAAGCTGAGGACTTGGTAAGAAAGAACGAAGCTCTTTATAGGTCAAAATTTAAGGATAAAGATTTTTCTGAAGCAGAATGGGTAAACATCCTATCTGATAACCCAAGATTAATTGAACGCCCTATTTTAGTAAAAGACAATAGAGCAGCACTCGGGAGACCACCTGAAAACGTCTTGAGAATTCTCTAAGATTCCATTTCAGACAAAACATATTCTATTATCAATGATAGTTCATTTGGAGAAAAATGTTTTCCTTGGAAACTATTATTGAACCATGTAATTTGTCTTTTAGCGTAGTTTCTACTATGCTGCTTTATCTTAGAAATAGCTTGCTCTAAAGTCATTTTTCCTTCTAAATGGTCAAACAATTCTTTGTACCCCACAGTGATAAGAGCCCTGTTTTCTTTGTAGTTTAATAGACTTTTAACCTCATTGAAGAGGCCATCAGTCATCATTTTATCCACTCGTGTATTGATTTTTTCATACAATTGATCTCTGGGGAGTTCTAGGACAATTGGAATATGAGAGAAAATTCTTGTATTCGTCTTTTTTGCTTGAAATTCTGTAAATGTTTTACCGGTATGGCGTATAATAGACAAAGCTCTTATAAGTCTTCTCGGGTTTTGTATTTCAGATTGTGCAAAGAATTTTGGGTCCTTAATCTTGATCTCATCTTGTAAAGACTGGAGTCCATCTGTATTATATTCTAATTCTAAGTTATCCAGAACTTGTTTTGGAACTTCTGGAAATTCATCAAGACCATTCAATATCGCATTTATATATAAGCCAGTGCCGCCCGTGAGTATTGCGATAGAGTTATCTTCAAAATATGTATCAAGAAATTCAATTACATCCTTCTCATAGTCTCCTGCAGAATAGTTTTCTTCAATACTTTTTATGTCAATAAAATGATGAGGAATACCCTCTGCTTCTTCCATCTTAATCTTGGCAGTGCCTATATTTAGTTCTCTATATATTTGCCTGCTATCTGCAGATATCACATCTGCTTTGAACCGCTTTGCGAGTTGAATAGAAATACGTGTTTTACCTATTGCTGTAGGCCCCGCTACCACTATTAGAAATTTCTTTTTATTCCCCATTCTTATTGCATTCTGCGCTTTGACTCTATAATTCTTGTCAACATGCAAAATATACTGCTTTTTAAGGTTATATTGTGGACACACTAATATAATTTATGCTGTACTATATTCTGAGGCCAATAGCTAGATTAGCCTACAAAATATATTACCGAAAGATACACCTCTTAGGAAAAGAGAAGCTGCCAAAAAACAGACCTTTGTTAATAGCATGCAATCATCCAAATGGGTTTACTGAACCCTGTGTACTTTCTGTTATTCTCCCGATCTCTCTCAATTTCATGACCAGGGGCGACCTTTTCCGTAAGCCTATTATGAGACTATTTTTACGATCAACTCATCAAATACCAATTTTCAGGTTCAGGGATGGGTTTGAAGCGATGCGAACAAATGAGAAAAGTATCCAAGAAGCATTTAAAGCATTGCTAGACAACAAAGCAATTATCATGTTTGTGGAAGGAAGTACAAATAATGCTAGAAAATTGAGACCATTTCAAAAAGGTTTAAGTCGAATGACAAAAGATTTTGAACTTGCGCATCCTGAGGCGAATCTTGGGATACTTCCTGTAACAATTAATTTTTCTGACCCCAATACTGTAGGGTCATCTGTTACTATAAAAGTCTTTGATGTAGTGGAGCCAAAAGATTATAAATTTGATACAGATACGAGTAATAAACCATTAACCCAAATTACGAAGGATATTTACGAGACAATGAAAGAGGGTGTGTTTCATCTTGATGATAATGAACATGAGGACTTATTTAATAAAGTGCTTGCAAAAATGCCGCATAAAAAGTTCCCTGATTTTTTTCCAGTATTAGTGAATTCAGATGAACTTTTTCAAAGAGGGAAAAACTTAGCACAAGCAATTCAATTAAATAATGGACTTAGTGATTTAAAACAAGTGGCAAATTCAGAAGCAGCTTTGTTGGAAGAGGTAAGTTTTAATAGTTTCGATACTCTGATGTTTTACCTCCTCAGTCCATTTGCACTTTTGGGTTGGATACTAAATGTACTCCCTTTGAAATCAGCTTATAATTTCACCAGAGCCAAAGTTAAAAAGCCTATTTTCTTTACCTCAGTATTGATTGCATTATGTGTAGGTGCATATGTTTCATATTCATTGTTATTAGTCTTGTTGTCAGTGATCCTTAAATTAAACCTTCTCATTGTTATCCCTGTTTTCGCTTTTTTAAGTTTTACTTACGTTTACTTTTTATATTTAAAGGAAAAGAAAGAGGCTGCAAATGCATATTTAAATATGGATGACAGTTTAAAATCTGCTTATTTAAGAACACAAAAAATAATGGACCATGAAAAATCGTAATTTTTTAGTTGTATTTATTTTACTGGGCTTATTAAGTTCCTGCAGTTCTCAGAAACAATCAAATAAATTAAAGACTGTTGTAGGAGAGGTAGAGGCAAAGGAAGAAAGACCTAAATATGCTATGGTGATCCATGCTGGTGCAGGCACCATCCTTAAAGAAAACATGACAGAGGATAACGAGTATAATTATAAACGTGCTTTATATGCTGCGCTCCAAGCAGGAGAGGTTATTTTGGAGAATGGGGGAACAGCATTATTAGCAGTAGAGGTAACGATTAAATACTTAGAAGACATACCATTATTTAATGCAGGGAAGGGTGCGGTTTTCACAAATGCGGGAATCAATGAAATGGACGCTTCTATCATGGATGGGAATACTCTAAATGCTGGAGCTGTGGGAGGTGTTACGAATATCAAACATCCTATTTCCGCTGCTATCAAGGTTATGCAGAATTCAGATCATGTTCTTTTAGTTGGTAAAGGTGCAGAGGAATTTTCTGCGAAGCAGGGACTGGAAATTGTAGATCCAGAGTACTTTAAAACTGAACATAGATGGGAAGCACTGCAAAAAATTAAAGCAAAAGAAAAAGGAACCGGTGCAATCTCTTCAGAGAATCCTGATTTTAAGTTTGGTACTGTAGGCTGTGTGGCATTGGACCAGTTTGGAAATATTGTAGCGGGTACTTCAACAGGTGGAATGACAAATAAAAGATACAATAGAATAGGAGACTCACCTATCATTGGAGCAGGCACATATGCTAATAATAATACATGTGGAGTGAGCTGTACGGGTCATGGTGAGTTTTTCATTCGCTATGCAGTAGCGCATGATGTTTCTGCGATAATGGAATATACTGGTGCAACGGTTGAGGAAGCAGCTAATAAGGTGATAATGGAAAAGCTTGTTAAGGCGAAGGGTAGTGGTGGTTTGGTAGCATTGGATAAATATGGTAATATAACAATGACATTTAATACCGCGGGAATGTACAGAGGATATGTCAAGCCCGGAGAAAGATATGTAGGTATTTATAAAGATGACCAGTAATAGAACATAATTCAACTAGAACAAAGACATTTGAATCATTTAGCTATGGTAAAAAAGAACCTCCCACACATAATTGCAATTCTGAGTTTTGTATTGATCTCATGTGTTTATTTCTCACCCCAGTTATCTGGAAAGAAGATGCAGCAGGGAGATTTATTGATTCACAAAGGGATGGTCAAGGAATTGTGGGATTACAAAGATAAAACTGGTAAAGATGCTTTATGGACTAACTCCATGTTTGGAGGCATGCCTGCATATCAGATCGCTGCACCTCAAAAATATAATGTATCTAAATACATTGAAAAATCTCTAAACCTTTGGATGCCTAGACCTATAGGTTACTTTATATATGCCATGATAGGTTTTTACATTCTATTGTTAACGCTTAGAGTAAATCCATGGCTAAGTATTATTGGAGCCATTGCATTTGCCTTTACAACAAACAACTTAGTCTTATTTGAAGCAGGACACGCGTCTAAATTAAGAGCGTTATTTGCAGCACCATTGATAATAGCCGGAGTCATACATACGTATAGGTCAAACTTTTGGTCTGGGGGTTTAATATTCACGGTAGGGATGATGTTGAGTCTGTACGGAAATCATCCACAGATGACATATTATTTAGCCATTTCTTTGTCTATTTATGCAATTGCTAAGGGAGTGGAGTTTGCTAGAAAAGGGAACATAAAAACGTTTGGACTAGCTTCTATGGTTCTGATAGCGGGATCTATCCTTGCCGTAGGAACCTCAGCAGGTAAACTATTATCAACCTACGAATATTCTAATGACACAATGCGGGGTAAACCCATACTTGCACAAGTAAATGCAAATTCATCAAGCAGTAGCGAAACAGATGGACTTGCGTGGTCCTATGCTATGGGATGGAGCAACGGTTGGAAAGATCTTGTTTCTTCAGTCATTCCACTTGCAGTAGGTGGAGGAAGTGGAGAACGCTTGTCAAGTAATTCTGAAACTGCAAAAGTTCTTAAACAAAGAGGTATAGATACGAGGAAGGGGATTCAAGCTCCACTGTATTGGGGCGCGCTTCCTAGCACGAGCGGACCAATATATTTTGGTGTTGTAATTTGTTTTTTATTCTTTCTTGGATTTTTTGCAAACAAGAAGGCGATTTCTATTTGGATCGGTGTTTCAGTAGCACTATTTTTTCTCTTATCTCTTGGTAAGAATTTTGAAGGTTTTAATCGCTTGGTTTTTGATTATTTTCCACTCTACAATAAATTTAGAACACCAAATTCAATACTGACTATTTCCTCTATATTAATTCCGCTTTTTGCAATTCTGGGTATTAAACATATTATGTCTTCAGAGAATAGATCCAGATTCTTAAAACCTGTCTACATAACAGCAGGAGGTTTGGGAATCTTTTGTTTGCTAATGGCTTTTGTGGGCCCTGGAATGTTTGACTTCAGTAATCCCAGCGATGCAAGATATGCTGAAAGGGGATATGATATTGAGGCATTAACAAAAGATAGAATGTCATTGTTGCGGAGTAGCGCCTTGAGATCATTTGTGTTTATACTTTTAACAGCGGCAGCGCTTGTTGGGTTTTTAAAAGATAAATTAAAATTAGAATATTTACTTGTAGTCCTAGCGATTCTTGTGTTATCTGATCTTATTCCAACAGGTAAAAGATATCTAGATAATACTGATTTTGTTCCAGCTAGAACATATAAAACCAATTTTGAAAAGAGGGATGTTGACAAGCAAATTTTGCAAGACAATGATCCACATTATAGGGTGATGGATTATAGCATAGACGCTTTTAATTCGTCTTCTAGTTCGTACTTCCATAAAACAATTGGTGGGAACCATGCAGCTAAACTCCAACGTATTGCTGATGTAATAGAGAGACATATTGCAAATAACAATCAGACTGTGTTTAACATGTTGAATACAAAATACTTTATTGCTCCTCAGGGTGGTAAAGTTATAGCACAGAGAAATCCAGCTGCGCTAGGGAATGCCTGGTTTGTAAATACAGTAACGCAAGTCAATACTGCAAATGAAGAGATCGATGCCTTAGGTAAGATCGATCCAGCAGGTGAGGCTGTAATACATGCAGAGTTTAGTAAGTATTTATCTGATTCATCAGCAAGCAAGCAAGGGGGTGGTAAATCAAATTTCGATACAAACGGAAGTATAAAATTAACAACGTATGCCCCTGACAAAATCACATACCAAAGTAATAGTAGCTCAGATCAATTTGCAGTATTTTCAGAAGTCTGGTATGGTCCTAAGAAAGGATGGCAAGCTTGGATTGATGGTAATAAGGTAGATCATGTAAGAGTTAATTATTTGTTACGTGGTATGGCAATTCCTGCAGGAAGTCATGAAATTATTTTTGAGTTCAACCCATCCATATTTAAGACGGGAGAACTTATCAGTTTAATTTCTTGTTTGATCTTCATTTTGTTAGCAGGTTATTATCTATTCAGAAGATATAAAACAGCCTAAGCGTACAT
Organism: uncultured Saprospiraceae bacterium; assembly: GCA_937967615.1. Classification (GTDB taxonomy): domain Bacteria; phylum Bacteroidota; class Bacteroidia; order Chitinophagales; family Saprospiraceae; genus CALCMJ01. Next base: position 6,893 of record CALCMJ010000068.1, on the reverse strand, counting down.
TTGAAAAAAATACTTATCATAACATATTACTGGCCACCTTCTGCTGGATCCGGTGTACAAAGGTGGTTGAAGTTTGCAAAGTATCTTCCTGAGTTTGGTTGGGAGCCTACAATATATACACCAGAAAATCCTGAATTCAAATTAAAGGATTCTAGTTTGCAAGATGATATAAGTGGAGAATTAAGAGTTCTTCGCACTAAGATATGGGAGCCTTATAGTTTAATTCCATCATCCAATAAGAAAAATGCGAATATTGGTTTTACAAAATCATCAGCAGCTAAGAAAACATTCAAGCAAAAATCTCTTCAGTGGATAAGAGGGAATCTCTTTATACCTGATCCTAGAGTGTTTTGGGTGCAACCATCCATCAAGTATTTGTCTCAGTTATTGGAACAAGAAGACTTTGATATGATTGTCTCTACAGGGCCACCTCATAGTATGCATATGATTGCTATGGGTTTAAAGAAGAAGTTCAATATTCCTTGGGTAGCAGATTTTAGAGATCCCTTTAGTCAGATGGATGTGTACGATGAATATTATATGAGTGCACGTTCAAGGACTAAATTGGAAAAAATTGAACAGAAAATTCTTGATAATTGTACGGCTTTTGTTTCTACCAGCTTTTCAATTGGCGATTTTTTATTAAATATAGATCCGGTAAAGATGCATGTAATAACAAACGGTTATGATGCAGAAAACTTTAAAGACTTTAAGGATAAGTCCCATTTGGATGATAAGATAGTATTGTTTCATGGAGGAACAATGGGAGAAGAAAGAAATCCATTGGGACTGATAGACGCTTTAAACGCACTTAAGCATTCAAATAGTAGTCTTTTTAAAAGAATTGAATTGCGGTTAGCTGGAAATACTTCCCCATCAGTTTTACAAAGCTTGAAAGAATCTATGGGCAGTCAACTGGTAGATCTGTCCTATTTAAATCATGATTCCTTATTTGAAGAATACCAAAAAGCAAATATATTATTGCTTTTGATTCATAAGACTGATATAGGAAGAACTTGTATACCAGGAAAAATATATGAATACCTTGCCGCAAACAAGCCAATATTGGCTTTTGGTGACCCACAATCAGATAGTGGTGTCATATTAGAAAAAACCAAAGGAGGATTGATTTTTGATTATGAGGATGCGAGTTCAATTCACCAGGGACTTTTAAAACTTATTCAAGAGCCAAAGAAATATACAGCAGAAAGAGAGTCAGTAGCGGAGTTTGAAAGAAAAAGCCTAACAGAAGATTATTCTCTCGTTTTAAATGATCTTATCAAGAATAGAAACTAGGACAGTGTCGTTTTAATTCAATAATCAAACGTAAAATAATTTCTTGGGAGTAATAATAAAGGAAAGTGCAAAGCAAACTGTGGTCAGAATAGGGCTCTCAGCTCTAGGGGCTTTGGCAACACTTTTTATATACCCCTTAAATAGGGAGTTATATGGCATCCTAGGATTTATTCTTGATTCATCACTTTTGATTGCACCAATGGTCATAGTGGGATTAGGTGAATCTTCCATTAAATTTTTTCCGTTTAAAAATGAAGACAATTCTTCCAGAACGCAGTTCTTTAGATTTCTAAGCGGTTTATTGTTGCTTAATACAGTTGTTGTATCAGTTTTATTCTTTCTGCTTAAGGATATCCTTATTCAATTAGCAGAAAACCCTTCGAATGATTATTCGCAATATTTTATATATATACTTCCTGCAGCTATTTGTTTTGGAGCGACACAGTTTTTTGTACAGTATATTTCAAACTATAAAATTGTTACTCTTCCTGTTTTTATTCAGAGTTTGTATCGTATTGGAATGCCCTTGGCTTTTGTATTAATTTACTTTCATGCGATTAACATGACGGAGGGTATTCATTTACTTTTAGCTAGTCTTGGATTGAGCGTGTTGATTATGGCTATTTATGCGTACAGTGCTTTGAGAAAGAATAAAGACATTGAAAGTGTGAATAATAATTCAGTGCCGAGGCGAACATTTTTTAGTTTTTATTTTTGGGCTTTTGCCAGTAGTGTGGGAAGTTTGATGGCATTTAAGCTTGATGGATTTATGGTACCTACATTAACTAATTTTGAATCGTCTGGCGATTATAGAATTTCAGTTTTCATCGCGTCCATTATTGCCATACCTATTATTTCCGTAGTTGCTATTTCTAGTCCTATTATATCACAGGCTTGGAAAGATAAAAACATGGAAGAGATTAAAAATGTCTATTTACGTGGTTCCAAGAACCTTCTGTACATAGGTGCTGTCATGCTTTTAGGTATTTTACTCTTAGTGGATGTTCTTCCCCATGTCCTAGAAAGCTGGAAACAGCTCAGACATATAAAATATTTAGTAATAGTTATTGGCTTTGCAAAACTCATTGATATGACAGCGGGAGTGAATGGAGTCATTATACAACATTCACCTTGGTATAGGTACAATACAATATTTGTTTTGATAATGATGCTTATTAATGTGGTACTAAATCTTATCCTTATTAAAGCCTATGGAATAATGGGTGCGGCAATAGCAACGGCAATTTCCTTGGTTGTTTTTAATGTGATGAAGGCTGTCCTTTTACATAGAAAAATAGATTTGAATCCTTTTGACAAATCTGTTTTTAGATTTATAGTTGTCTATTCCGCGGTAGTGGTTCTGTCATTACTTATTAACAATCAGTTCGCTTTTCTAATTGCTCTTTTATTAAACACATTTATTGCAGCATCTTTTTCTCTTTACTATCTATTTAAATCTGATATAGCTTTAGAAACTAGGAATTCATTAGTGCAATTAAGAAACTCGATCCAAAAGATTAAGTGATCATTTTATTTAACACCCTATTTAATCTTTTAATTAAATTCCAGTGTTAATATCCTTGTGAATTAGATTTAAATTATTACTTTGTTAGTATCATTATTAGAGATGATTCCTAAACGTTAAACTCATCTCACAATTTTCCACCAGTTGTATTAGATATAGAAATATGTCGCATTAAGCGCACAGACCCCGTGTGTCTTAATTTAAGAGAATGGATTTGGATGTCCTGTATCATTACGGTCAGGCTGCGTTAAGAGTATTCTTAACTATAGGTGCTTTTCTGTGCCTTGAATTGATATGCACTTATATCAAACAGCTACTGCTTTGCTCAGGACAGAAAGCGGAATTATTTATTGAACTAAATATTTTAAAGCTATGAGAAATTTTTTACTATTAATTATGTTGCTGTCAAGTAGCGCATTAATTTATGCACAACCAGCAAATGATGATTGCGGTAGTGCCTTACCATTAGGTGTTGATGATGGTGCCTGTGGTACCCCTACAATAGGGACAAATGTTGATGCAACAGATTCAGGAATTGTTCCTGGATGTGCAAGTTATGCAGGAGGCGATGTGTGGTATAGCATCACAGTGCCAGCAGGTGGTACTGTACTCATTGAGACAAGTACTGCTGGAGGATTTACAGATGGAGGTATGGCAGCCTACTCTGATTGTGCCGGCACTTTGATTGAATGCGATGATGACGACGGCCCTGGCCTTATGCCATTTCTGGAATTGAGCGGACTAACACCTGGATCAACTATTTATGTTGCAGTTTGGGAATATGGAAATAATTCTTTCGGAGATTTCGGTATTTGTGCATGGTCACCACCAGCTTGTGCTGACCCTACTGCTCTAACGACATCAAATGCTACAGAAGGAAGCTTGGACGTAAGTTGGACCTCAAGTGCTGTAGCAACTTCAAGCGCAGTTCAGTTGTGCCCTACGGGTATTCCTGCAGGTGATGCTTCTTGTATTGTTGTAGATCCTGCGACAAGTCCTACTACTTTTTCAGGATTAGATCCTTGTACGACATATGATGCTTACGTGCAAGATCTTTGTGGTGCTGATCAGTCAACTATCGTAGGTCCTAGCACCATAGCAACTACAGGTCCTCCACCTGTACTAATGCCTGCTTGTGGAGAAACAGTGATGTATCCTTCTTGCCCAGGTGAATTATATAGCTCATCTGAAAGTATCACATGGACACTCTGCGCACCTGCACCAGATGTTGCAGAGATTGTATTCACGTATGTAGATATTGAAAGTAATTCTACATGTAGTTGGGATTATTTAGTAATTACATATTCTGACGGAACAGTAGAACCAAATCAGTGTGGAGAACCTGACGGTGATGGAGGAGTAGGTTCTGGACTTGCACCTGGGAGTACATTTACAGATCCAGTAGCAGGAGGTTGTATGACAGTAAGTTTTACTTCTGACGGTTCTGTACAAGAAACTGGATTTTCATTTATTTTTGATTGTGTAGCTCCAGTACTTCCTGTGAAGATTACTGATTTTAATGCACAAGCAATGGGGAATTATAATGATATAAACTGGTCTACAATCACAGAAGTAAATAATGAATTCCAAATTATAGAAAGATCATTGGATGGCCAGACAAACTGGAAAGAAGTGGATCGAGTAAGAGGGACGAATTCAAATCAAAAGGAAGTGTATAATGTAAAAGACAAATCACCATTTGCTTTGTCATATTATAGAATACAGTCAATAGATTTTAACGGGTTTACAGAATATTCCCACGTAGTCACAGTAGATAGAAGATCTATTGGGAGAACACAAAACGTACAAGTCACTCCTAATCCATTTGTAGATGATCTTGAGGTAGTATTAGAATCTGATTCGGACCAGAACGCTACTATTCAAATGTTTACACTTTCTGGTAAATTAGTTGAGAAGACAACAGTAAACGTTTCCGCGAATACAGTTGAAAGAACACTTATGGATTTATCAGGTTTAGGTTCAGGTGTGTATTTAATAAGAATTGAGATGGGGTCCACTGTGGAAACCCAGAGAATCGTTAAAGTTCAATAAGTAATTATTTGAATTCTTACTTTTCTAGGATGATGGCCACAAGCCATCATCCTTTTTTTGTTTTAAATGGGGCGTAGCCAATGTCCATTATCCTTTATATCTTCGCGGCATGGAATTTTATGGTAATAAAGAGTGGTATTTTGAAATGCAAAAGCGGACAGCTTCAGATTACATTATTCCATTTTTAGGTAGCCATCTAAAAAAGAATGCTAAAGTTTGTGAGATAGGTTGTGCAGAAGCTGGGGTGCTCAAGGCATTCTTAGATGAAGGGCATTCTTGCGTTGGAATAGAACTGTCAAACCCAAGGTTGCAGTTAGCAAAGAAGTATTTGAAACTGGAAGAGGAAGAGGGTAGGATTCAGCTGTTCAATAAAAATATCTTTGATTCAGATTTTCAGCAAACCATGCCTTTTAAATTTGATCTAATCATCTTAAAAGATGTGATTGAGCATTTACCAGACAAAGCCAAAGTCTTAAAGACATTAAAGGCTAGTTTGAATGAAGGAGGTATACTTTTTTTTGCATTTCCTCCATGGTGGATGCCCTTTGGGGGTCACCAGCAGATTACTAAATCTAAAGTATTAAAGAAATCAATTTATGTGCATCTGTTACCCAAATTCTTGTATCGCAGCTTACTTCAACTATCAAGAGAGAAAAAGAGTACTGTAGAGGAGCTTATGGAACTGAAAGAAACAGGAATAAATATTGGAGCGATGAAAAGGCTGTTGAAAAAAGAAGATTTTTCTATTGTCAAAGATCAGCATTGGTTTATTAATCCAATATATAAATATAAATTCAAGCTGAGTCCTAAAAAAGTAATACCCCCTTTCAAGAATATACTTTTCTTACGTAATTTTTACACCACATGTTATTATGTATTGTTCAAACCTAAATGAGAATTGAATGGCTTTTGTTAAAACACCGTATATGCGTATTAAATTATCCTCCGCATTCTTTTTGAAGAGAAATAATCTGTGAGGTCCAAAGATCTTTCTGAGCATCAAGCTCATCATCATCACAAAAGTCTGTTACTTCTAGTATTGTTTCGTTCGTGACATCAGATTTATACATTCGGAATTCAAGGTATTCGCCATCATCTGCATCTTCCCAGATAAAGCGTATACGCTCTTCTTCAATATCATCAATCATTTCAGCTGTCTCAGGAGAACCTTCCCAACTGAAGGTGTAGACATCCTCTGTGATGTCTATTTCGTCGCAAAACCATCTAACTAAACAATCAGGTGCTGTTAAAAACTTATATATAATAGCCGGTGAGGCTTTAAAAATAAATTCTAGGTCAAAAGAAATTCTTGCCATTTCGTATTCAATCCTTCTTAATATTGCCCATTCATTCAGGCAGGGCGGGAATATAATTTTAAAAGGCATTAAAAAAAAATATTTTAAGATATATTTTAATTTCTAGAACAATTTTTGTATAACTACTATTGTTGTTTACAGATATTTTGAATTAAATGAGAACATTATCCCTTTAAAACATTGATTAGCGGGTTAATTAATCTTATTTTTGTGCTCTTTGTTCCAATCTTAAAAATTAAGCTAGAAAATACATGAGGCAGTTAAAAATTACTAAGTCAATTACTAATCGTGAAAGTCAGTCGTTAGAGAAGTATTTGCAGGAAATAGGGAAGGTGGATTTATTGACACCTGAGGAAGAAGTAACACTTGCAAAGCAGATTAAAGAAGGCGATCAAGAAGCACTTGAAAAATTGACTAAAGCGAACCTCAGATTTGTAGTTTCTGTAGCTAAACAATATCAGAATCAAGGCCTTTCGCTTTCTGATCTTATAAATGAAGGAAATTTGGGTCTTATTAAGGCTGCGCAAAGATTTGATGAAACCAGAGGATTTAAATTTATCTCCTATGCAGTATGGTGGATTAGACAGTCAATATTGCAAGCATTAGCTGAGCAGTCAAGAATTGTACGTTTACCTCTAAATAAAGTAGGATCACTTAATAAGATAAATAGGGCTTTCTCTGAATTGGAACAAGAATTTGAAAGA
>CALCMJ010000067.1 GCA_937967615.1 uncultured Saprospiraceae bacterium | reverse complement strand
AAAATGAAAATGAAAATGAAAATTTACGATGCATCTTATCAGAACAAGAAGAAAAAAAAATTACGATTAATTATAGCTCCATAGGAACTTCACAAAATTCAAGAGCAAGTTCAAGCTTAAGTTCAAAAGAGAAATGAAAATTAAAATGAAAATTAAAATTAAAATGAAAATTTACGTGAAGAGTGACAGTCGCTGCGCTACCTTAATTTAAATTGTCTAAAAATTCTGGCCACTCTCAAATTTGAAAAAAAAATTGGGTCAAAACACTGATTCAAATCCGAACAAGTTTCAACGCAAGTACAAAAGATGAATGAAATGAAATCATCTAGAAAGAGAATTCATTTAAAGAAATCTTATTTTTAAGAATGAAACTAAGCATACATCCTGTAGACTTGCGACTTAAGCATAGGTTTACCACTAATATAGATTCGCGTACTGTCCAGCATTCTCATGTTGTACAAGTAGAGCAAGATGGGATCGTGGGATTAGGCGAAGTGACGGCACATCCATTTTATAAGATTAGCAGAGAGAAAATATTAGCAGAAGGAAAGCAAATTGAAAAATATCTTTCTGGCAAAACACTTGATACACCTGATCTCCTTTGGGATGAATTATCTCCCCTACTCCCTGACAACCGATTTCTACTTTCTGGAATTGATGTGGCAGTAAATGATCTTTATGCAAAACAAAGAGGGAAGCCATTGTATAAACTTTGGGATTTGGAGGTGAATGCATTACCATTGACAAGTTATACTATAGGACTGGACACTTTAGAAGTGATGGCAAGTAAACTCCAGGAGGTTCCATGGCCAGTGTATAAGATTAAACTAGGAACTGAAAATGATCTGGCCCTTATTCAAACGTTGCGGGAATTAACAGATGTTCCATTTCGGGTAGATGCGAATTGTGCTTGGGATAACATGCAGCTCGCTGAATTGTCAAAAGCGTTTAGGGATTTAGGAATTGAGTATATAGAACAAGCTCTGCATCCAGATATGAAGGACGCGATAAAAGAAAGTCTGAGCCATAGTGTTCTCCCTTTATTCGCAGATGAGAGTTTTAAAACAGAAAATGACATTGAGTTCTGCGCTAAACATTACACAGGAATCAATATTAAATTAGTTAAATGTGGCGGCCTCACTCCTGCAAAACGGATTGCAGAACAAGCCCTAAGTTTAGGTGCTGAAATTATGATAGGTTGCATGACAGAATCTAGCATAGGTATTTCTGCTGCTGCTCAGTTACTCCCATATGCTAAATATGCGGATCTGGATGGTGCTCTACTCATTGAAAACGATATTGCAAGCGGATTAAAAATAGATTTCGGAAAGATGGAATATGCAGAAGGCGATGGCATTGCTTGCGAACTACTTTAAAACGTAATAATAGAAAGACGTCTAGAAACCAGGCGATCCCCCTGATCGTTTTTGATCGAATATATGTAGGTTCCTTTCTTTAAGTCAGGTAGAATTAAAAAAGCTTCCTTCTCTCCAGGGTCTAGACTCACATCGATAGATGATAGTCGTTTCCCAATAATATTATAAATATCCAGAATATAGTCTCCCGCAGGATAATTCTCAAAATGTAGGCGTACTTCTCCTATAGTTGGGTTAGGAAACAAGTAAACATTATTTTCAATAGCATCACAATTAGGCAAATGTGATTTGAAAATATCAGCTGCGTATTCAATTTTTTCTATTCGGTTATCTTCTAAAGTAATCTCTAAAAGTTTCTTTGACTCTTCCGTTGAAAAATATAAGTATTTCTTTCTTTTAAACTGAGTAAATATTGATGCGACCTGATCGTTTGTTAATCTTCTTTTCCCATTGTTATCCAGAAGAGCGATACCTGAGCGCGCAATGAAAGTCTCATCTAATTGTATACGGTGTGCAAGAGTTGCAATTCCGGGTAATAGAAGTTCGTGCTTCCCTTTTGGTAATATTCGTATCGTATGCTTGCCTTGGAAGAGGAGCTCTTTACATTCTCCAATGATTTGTTTCTGATTTATGTCCAGATTATTATAGGGAATTCTAATCTCGATTTCAGATACTAGAGTTTCAAAGGCTTTATAATCAAATGGGCCAACATCGGTAAACTTATCTTTGTAATCTATATGAATATTATTTCGTGTTCCATATATGTCCTTACCATCAAAAGTCTTTTTAGTATAGTAAGAACCCTCCTTTTCATAAACAGCTCTAGATCCATATTTCTCTATCGTAAAACTCTCGTCACTATGAATAAAAACTTCTTGAGTTAAACAGGGGCCAAACAAACTCGTAAAGTCATGTTGATACCCAGTTGTATTATCCTCTGTATACAAAGGATTGTAATCTATGACGAAAAATAGAGTATCATTCGTTTCTGGAACAAATGGATATACTGATTGGGCTCCTAGAGAGAAGTTCAAAAGTATTAAGATTATAAATGTGTTTAATCTATGCATTACACCATCATGTATTGGTCAAAATAAGAACGATATTTTCCATCCGTTTGCATTAAGCTTTTGTGATTTCCTTTCTCAACAATACGTCCCTCTTCAAGAACATATATCTTATCCACAAGTTTTAATGTAGAAAGTCTGTGTGCAATTATTATTGCCGTTCTTCCTTCTATTGCTTTTTGTATAGCTTCTGTTACGTGTTGTTCTGATTTGCTATCTAAGGAAGAAGTGGCTTCATCCAAGATCAATATATCAGGCTGTCCATAAAGAGCTCTTGCTATGCAGAGTCGTTGCTTCTCTCCTCCACTCAATAACTTACCATGATCTCCCACAATAAAATTCTGACCCTCTCTTTTTTCTTTCAAAAGGATATCAAGACCCACTGAGTTAATCACTTTACTGAGTAAGGGTTCATTGGCATGTCTTCCTAATAAAATATTATTTAGAATAGTATCATTAAATAAAACCGGGTCTTGGTTGACTAGGGCTATTTTCCCATTTAGGCTTGCTTGTTTAATGGAGTCTAATGTAGCGGACCCAATTTTAATCTCTCCCGTATTTGTTTGATAAAATCTCAGTAACAACTTTATTAAAGTTGATTTTCCTGATCCAGAAGCTCCTATTATCGCAATCTTTTCTCCTTTAGAGATCTCTAAGTCTATATTTTCTAAGACGGGTTCATCTTCATATTTAAAATCAATACTCTTAAATTCTATACTTTGCCAATCTTCAGGAAAATCCGTTGTTTCTTTTAGATTTCTATCGAGAGGTTGAGCTAAGACAACAGAATCAATTCTGTCCATAGCAGCCATCCCCTTTTTTAAATTATAAAAAGCAGTTGAAAACGATTTAGATGGTTCTATTACCTGATAGAAGGCAAACACAAAAGCAAAAAATGTTTCAGGGTATAACTTATTTTCAAATACCAAGGTACTTCCATACCAGAGTAAGACCGCAACTACTGATACACCCAAAAATTCTGACAGTGGTGATGATAGATCTTTACGTCTTAACAGAGCATTTAAGGTAGAATAAATACCTGTGTTTTCTTTATCAAAGTGTTTTCTCATAAATCCCTCAGCTCCATAGGTCTTGATTGTCCCAACTCCAGTAATTGTATGTTCCGTATGCGAGATTAGCTTCCCCATACCCTCTTGAATTTTTCCAGACTGTTGCTTCAACTTTCTAGAAACAAATCCAATTACAAGCACTGTGAAAATCATAAGTACAAAAACAAATAATGTAAGTTCTGGAGATATATATATCATAAAGAGTAGGCTACCTATTATGATAAGAGGCGACTTAAAAAGCACTTCTAAAAAACTCATAATACTCCACTCAATTTCCAAGGTATCATAACTCATGCGCGAAAGTAGGTCGCCCGTTTTGTTCTTATCATAAAATGACATTGGCATTTCTAGATAGGTATTGTATAATGATTTCCTTAGATCCTTCATTACTCCATTGCGAATAGGAATAACACTATAAGAGGATAGATACCTAAATAGGTTTTTAAAAAAGAAGACAATGACAATCGCAATACATACATAAAAGAGTGCTGTTTGCTTATCATTGTTTTGCAAAAGTTGCGAGCCATAATACTTGACCCAATCTGCAATCTGCATAACAGATTCAGGTTTTGATACAGCTACGGGATTTCTATTAAAGAGGATTTGAAAAAACGGAATTATAAGTGGAATACTAAAGACGGTAAATATTGCAGTCAACACATAGAATACTATGCTAGATACAAGATTAAATTTATATGCCCCTATGTACGTTAGTAGTCGTTTCAATAAGATGGTTCACTTGTATTCTAAAACGAAAAATTGTGTTTTTTATTCGATTTTGAATGTTTCAATAAAACTTGTATTGAAATTTCCCTTTCTGAAAGACTCATCTTTCATCAGTTGCTGGTGTAAAGGTAGGGTTGTTTTTATCCCCTCAAGAATAAACTCGCTTAGCGCTCTTTGCATTCTTGTTATACATTCTTCTCGAGTATTTGCTTTGCAAATGACCTTAGCTATCATACTATCATAGTATGGTGGAACTGCGTAACCCGCATATACATGTGTATCTACCCTTACTCCAAAGCCCTTAGGACTATGAAAAGCTGTTATGACACCTGGGTTTGGTCTAAAATCATTTAATGGATCTTCTGCATTAATACGGCATTCCATAGAGACCATCTTAGGAAGAAAATTCGTCCCAGCAAGTTTGGCTCCATCTGCAACCTTTATCTGTTCCTTTATTAAATCAATACCGGTCACTTCTTCTGTCACAGGATGCTCCACTTGTATCCTTGTGTTCATTTCCATAAAATAAAATTTCTTGTGTTTATCTACAAGAAACTCTACAGTGCCTACTCCTTCATAATCTATGGACTTTCCAGCCTTAATTGCTGCCTTTCCCATCTCGTCCCGCAACTTTTTTGTTAGAAATGGAGAAGGACATTCTTCGAGTAATTTTTGGTGCCTTCTTTGTATCGTGCAATCTCTTTCTGACATGTGCACTACAGTACCATACTGATCACCAATGATTTGGAACTCAACATGGCGAGGTTCTTCAATAAATTTTTCCACATAGATGCCGTCATTTGTAAATGAGGCTCTTGCTTCATTTTTTGCTTTCTCCCATTGTTCAGCAAACTCTTCTTCATGTCGTACAATACGCATTCCTTTTCCACCACCTCCAGCAGTTGCTTTAAGTATAATTGGGTAGCCAATTTTTTTGGCAAGGGCAGTTCCCGACTTAAGATTTTTCAAAAGTCCATCTGAACCTGGCACAACAGGCACGCCCGCTTTTATCATTGTCTCCTTTGCACTTATTTTGTCACCCATGCTTCTTATCATAGATGGCGTGGGTCCTATAAATTTTATCCCATACTCTGTACACACTTCCGCAAAATTTGCATTTTCTGCAAGAAAGCCATAGCCAGGATGCACCGCATCAGCGTTTGTGATTTCCACTGCTGCCATAATCTTTGGTATACTCAAGTAGGATTCTGCTGAGGAGGGCGGTCCTATACACACTGCCTCATCTGCAAACCTTACATGCAAACTTTCTTTGTCAGCTGTAGAATACACTGCAACTGTTTTAATCCCCATCTCCTTGCAGGTGCGAATGATACGCAGGGCGATTTCTCCTCGATTCGCTATAAGTATTTTCTTAAACATGCATTAGGATTTTAGCCCTTTGGGTCTACTAAAAATAGTACTTGATCATACTCAACAGGACTTGAATCGTCCAAGAGTACTTTTACAATCTTACCTGCAACTTCACTTTCTATCTCATTAAATAATTTCATCGCTTCCACAATGCATACAACGGAGCCTACACTTATGTTATCTCCCACTTTTACAAATGCTTCTTTGTCTGGTGAAGAAGATCTGTAAAATGTACCCACGATAGGAGACTTCACTTCTAGTAAACCTGCGCTTGTATCTTCTTCTTGCCCAACTGCTTCTGCTGACTGGACCTCTACAGGTTTTGCTGCGGGTGCTGGACCAGCAACTATTGGAGCTGCTTGGCTTACAAACGAAGCGTTAGATATTTTTTGATATTTATCAGTCTTGATGGACAATTCAAAATCTTTCTCTTTGATTTTAAATTCTGATAGATCAGAGTCGCCAACAATCTTTATAAGCTCTTTGATTTCCTTAAAATTCATTGCTGTTTTATTTTACACGTTCCAAATAACTTCCAGTCTTTGAGTCAATTCTTATCTTATCGCCCTCATTTATAAAAAGAGGAACCTTAACTTCTGCTCCAGTTTCAAGTGTTGCGGGCTTTGTAACATTTGTAGCCGTGTCTCCACGTACGCCAGGTTCCGTGTACGTTACTTGAAGAACAATTTTATCCGGAAGATCCAAAGTCAATGGTCTGTTTTCTTCTGCGTGAAACAATATCTCCACCTCAGAACCTTCTTTCATAAATTGAGGATTTGTAATCATGTCTTCTTGGAGAAAGATTTGATCAAAGGTTTCATTATCCATAAAATGCAGACCTGAATCATCCTTGTAAAGGTATTGGTACTTCTTACGCTCCACCCGCACAATATCTATTTTATGACCTGATGGAAATGTATTATCAATCACTTTTCCGTTAGTCATGCTTTTTAGCTTTGTCCTTACAAAAGCAGGACCCTTCCCTGGTTTTACATGTAAAAATTCAACGACGCTGTATATATCGTTGTTATACTTCATGCAAAGACCATTTTTTATTTCTGATGTACTAGCCATATTATTTTAAATATAATGAATTCAATTTATTTTAATCGTACGCCCATTTCAAGTAGATCGCTCCCCATGTGAAACCACCCCCAAATGATGTAAGTATTACATTATCCCCTTTCTTTAGTTTCCCTTCATAATCTCTCAAACATAGAGGTAAAGTTGCCGCAGTTGTATTTCCATATTCTTGAATAGTAACCATCACCTTTTCAATTGGAAATCCAGCATGATCTGCAACAGCATTTATAATTCTAATATTCGCTTGATGCGGCACCAGCCATGTTATATCATCTGCTGTCAGATTGTTTTTCTTCATCAATGCAGTTACACATTCCGACATTCTTTTAACAGCAAACTTAAATACTGTTCTACCTTCTTGTTCTGCATAGTGCATTTCTGGAGTAACTCCAGGACCATTAGAAGGAAAAAGTGAACCTCCAGCTTGTTTAAGTAAGAATTCTCTTCCTGATCCATCTCCACCCATAAGCTCATCAATAATACCATATTCTGAGTCAGATGGTTCCAACATAACAGCTCCAGCACCATCTCCAAAAATGATGCACGTGGCTCTGTCTTTATAATTGATGATAGAAGACATCTTATCTGCCCCTACAACTACAACCTTTTTATACTTTCCAGATTCAACATACATTGCTCCGGTCTGTAATGCATACAGAAAGCCTGAACAAGCAGCATTCACATCAAATCCAAAGCAATTCTTGGCTCCTATCTTGTCTGCAATCGTATTTGCTGTATCAGGGAAGGTCCTATCTGGTGTCACTGTACCGCAAACGATGAAATCAACTTCACTAGGATCTGTATTTGTCTTGGCAAGAAGCTCTTTTACTGCCTCAACAGCCATATCTGACGTTGCTTTAGTAGGATCTTTTAAAATATGACGTTTTTTAATTCCAGTTCGGCTTAATATCCACTCATCATTGGTATCAACCATTTTTTCCAAATCATGGTTAGTCAAAACATCTGGTGGTACATACCCACTTACGCCTGTAATCATTGCTTTCATATTGCCTCTTTGTGGAGCGACGAAAGTACAAAATTATACGCCACGGGCCTTGCTAAATAGCACTACAATTGTAAATTATGTTTTTAACATTAATTTATTTCAATATATATAATATACTGTTTTTCAGATTATTATATATATATAATCCAGTATTTGGCCTTATAATTTATGCAAATCCTCTTTAGGCTCTCCTCCTTGGTACAGCTTTTGCTCTCCACCTAAGTGTATATCAGTATTTTATAAATTATAAATTTTTGCCATATGATTAAGTCCATAATATCTATACTGACAATGAGCATCTGTATTTCGTTGCCAGTATATACAAGTGCATCTGCCCCAGCCTACTTGGAATTGCACACTGGAGACTTCAATTCCGCACAGAAAAAAGCAAGTGAAAGTGGTAAACTTTTGATGGTTGATTTTTATGCTGATTGGTGCCAGCCTTGCAAATGGATGGATAAAACAACATTTACGAATTCTGGTGTCATAGACATGCTCAATTCAAATTTTATCATGTACAAGGCAAATATTGACACCAAGGATGGATTCCTTACCAAAGAAAAGTATGGTATTCAATTTCTTCCTACTATATTGATTTTCAATACAAAAGGTGAATTAGTAGAGCGATTAGAGAGTACAATGGCAGCTGAAAAACTGCTTCCTATTCTAGAATTTCATAATCACCCTAATAACAAACTAAAGATTACGCATCAGTTTAATAGTAGTCCAGTAGCCGCAGATCTTGTTCAAGAGACAAATGTTTCTGAGGAATATGATTTAAAACTACTCTATGAGGAATATAGACAGAGTGAAAAAACTAAATCTACTTACAGATTACAAGTAGGCGTGTATGAAGAATACCAAAGGGCTTTTGACAAAGTGAATGTGCTAAGAGAAGAATTTTTAGAACCTATCGTAGTCTTGAACGACTATAGAGATGGCAAAACGCTGTATAAGGTAATGATGGGAGAATTTAAAACGCAAAATGAAGCTGAAAGCTTTCGAGTTATATTACAGTCATCCTTTAATATTCAATCTATTGTAAACTAGAATGGTGCCCCATCCCAAGATTTTTCAGAGGATACGATTATAGTTTGCAGGTTAAGGGTCTTTCTTTTAAGGAAGGCCCTTAGTTTTAAGATGAATAGTTCATATAACTTATTGATAATCAGTAGTTATTTCGCCCAATACATTTTTAACACCCTATTTGAGTTCATTTATATGTCTTATTAATTACCTGTTTAGACAATAGTTAAAAATAAATCAAAATCGATGCAGCATTTTGGAAGAATAATATATCTAATTAAAGCTAGTTGTAATATTAGCTGAGAGTTGTACTTTTGCAATAACAATGAGTAAAACCCGTTTATTTTATGGGTTTTTCAGTAGAAATTAATCCCTTCTACTTCTAGCAAAAGTCACACATATTACTGTTTTCTTTTATATTTGCATCCGTTATTAACCATTGGATTTGCTATGAACATATTGAAAAAGCTTTTTGCGATTGTATTTGTTGTTTTTTGTGCCTTAGGAATTAATGCTCAAGTAATTCAATGTCCAGACCCTCCTCCCGGATTTGACTGCGATGCAGAATATGATGTTTACCCTGAATTAAACTTTTCAAATATACCTGCTGTAATAAATACGGGCGATATGTTTTGCCTTGACTTAGATGTGTCAAACTTCGTCGCAATCTCAGCTCTACAATTTTCAATTTCATTTGACCCCAATGTTATCGCATTTGTAAATGCAGATTTCTCAACTACAGATTTACCCTCAGATGGATCCTTTGGACAAAATGTTGGTGAAATAACAAATGGGAACTATGGACTTATCTGGACAGCATCCGGCGTAGGAACCTGTTTAGAAGATGGCAGTACAATGATTAGTCTATGTTTTGAAGCGGTAGGGAATTGTGCTGATTTCAGTCCACTCATTATGACTGATAATGTAACTGATATAGATGCTGGAGTGAATTTTGAAATTACCCAGCCTACTTGCGCACTGGATTCAATTCTTTTTAATCTTTCAGGCGATGGTATTAGCATTGCCTGTCCAGATTTAACAATAAATGCAACTTCCTGTGCAACGAATGCAATGGATGGATGCATTACTTTTTCAATTGGTGGAGGTGTTCCTCCCTATGATATTAATACACCTTTAGGATTTATATCTGGTTTTCCAGAAGGACATGACACAACTATTTGTGGTCTAGCTCCAGGAGCTATCTCAATTTCAGTAATGGATGCTGCTGGTACAATTACGAGTTTGCCAGTTCCTATTCAGTTTGGAGACCCACTTACTTATGATTTGGAACTCATCCCTACTGCATGTGATTACATCTGCAATGGAGAAATAAGAATAACTAACATCAACAGGACAGATTATACTGTAGAATGGTCAAATTTTATCTTTAATGTGGATACTATCTCAGGACTGTGTAATGGACTTTACTCTGTTACTGTTACAGATAATGATGGTTGTAAAGTGATCCAAGATGTTACGTTAATGACAACACCCATGTCTCTCATTGTAGACATTGTTCAAGAACCAAGTTGTCCTGGAGCTGTTGATGGGATTCTATGTATTACTCCCGTAGGAGGTACGCCTGTTCAACCAGGAGACCAATATTTTATCAATGGACCATTGGCTTCAAAGTGGACTGATAATTTTGTTAAGTCTGGTGATTACCCTATAGAAGTTATAGATGCCTTTGGATGCCGGCTCTTAGACACAATTGATGTCAACGCCGCAGGCGAACTAGATTTTGTCTTTGAGGTTTTTCAACACGATTGTGGTGAAGGATTTGGGCAGTTTAGAGTGTCTGCGTTTAACACTACAGGAGGCCCTGCTGATCACCCCTTATTCAAAATGTATGACGAGTCTTTTGATCTTGTTTTAGGTGGTGACCAAGGCGTTCTTGGTATGAACACGTATATTTTTAATGAGATTCCTCCTGGTGTTTATAATCTAGTCTTACAAGAAGATAACACAGGGTGTTTGGATACAATTAATTTCGAAATTATAACTTCACCCGAACTCATCATTCAACAAAATTCAGCAGGACCAGATTGTGATGGAAACAATTCCTTTGTTGAAGTCATCGTAACTGGAGGCACCCCTGCCCTATCTTACGAATGGGATAACGGGAACATGACAAACAGAATTGACAATGTTGTGCCAGGCATGTATGAGGTTACAATCACTGACGATCTCAACTGCGAAAAAATAGCAACGTTTGAAATAACAGGATCTGAGCCTCTAATTATTCAAGCAAGTAATAGCTCTATAGATTGTGATGGTACAGGAGCAGGTGGAACCTTAGAAGTAACAATTATAAGCGGAGGATCCAATTTACAAATTGAATGGACTGACGTAGATGGAGACACAGTTGGAAATACTGCGATAGTAAATAATGTTCCTGCGGGATTTTATACGGTTACTGTAACTGACTTAGATGGTAATTGCTCTCAAGTTGCAACTGCGACCATTTCAAATGCAGGTACACTTGACGTACAAGTTGTAACAAATCCACCTACCTGCCCTAACGGCACAGATGGGTCAATAAACCTGCTGGTTTCTGGTGGATCAGGTATGGGCTATACGATGGAATGGAATCATCCAAATGGAATTTCTACAAACTTTATATTACCAGCAATTCCATGCGGAAACTTTGATGGAATTTCAGTGACAGACTCAGACGGATGTACTTTTATTTTACCTACAGTAGAAGTACCATGTCCTGAACGTCTTGAAGTAGAAGTAAATTTAACAAAAGAAGTGAGTTGTTTTGGAGCAGCAAACGGACAAGCACTTGCAGAAATAGTAGGCGGTACACAATTGTATGATTTCTTATGGTCTTCTGGAGAAACCGAGTTTGGTACGTTCGGAAATGCAACCATGTTAGATGTAGGTACAAATTGGGTAATAGCCAGTGATGGTTTGTGTGCGTCTGATACAATATTTTTTGAAATAGGAACAGTAGAACCTATAAGTTTATCGAGCACCGCAAGCAGCTTTACTGCAACTTCTTGCTATGGGATTGCAAATGGTGAAGCAAGCATTGTTGCCGAAGGTGGATTTGCCCCTAATGGAAATTATACGTTTAACTGGTTAACCGATGGAAGTGTAGGAAACACAAACTCAAACCTTTCAGCTGGTATTCACTATATAGAAATAACAGATGAATCAAATCCTGGATGTACAATAATTGATTCGGTTTTGATAGAACAGCCAGACAGTATGGTTGTGGAAATAGATCCGTTCACAACATTAAATTTGAGCTGTGCAGATGGGAATTCAGCAATGATTGGTGTTAGTGTTACAGGAGGAAATGCAGGAGCATTGGATTACGATTGGACAAACTCAGTTTCCACAACTGCAATTGCTGACAACCTAGGTGTAGGAACATATTGCGTGACAGTAACGGATACAGAAGGCTGTTCAGATTCTGCCTGTTATGATATTGTTGCTCCACAAGCTTTAAGCTTTAACACTGTGCCTCCTGAAGAACCAGATTGTTTTGGAGGCAGCACATGTATTGAAATAGAAAATGTCTCTGGTGGAACTGGAACTAACTATAGATTCAGTGTGAATTTTGGTTTACCTGTCCCTATAGACTCATGCATTAATGTTGTAGCTGGAATGTATAACATAACGGTGTTTGATGAGGCTGGTTGTTCTGCACAAGAAACTATGGAAGTGACACAACCTGCTCCTGTTGTAGTAGACCTAGGTCCAGACATAATTGTAGATCTTGGAGATACTACTACTGTCCTCAACGTAAATATAGATTCACAGGAGCCTATTGACTCTATAAATTGGAATCCGTTTACGTTCCTTGATTGTAAGACAGATAATTGTTCAGTGGTTATTGTTACACCTGAACAAAACATTACTTATGGAGTTACCGTAATTGATATAAATGGATGTAGAGGATTTGACGATATCAATGTTTCTATAAAGACTGACAGAAATGTATTTATCAGTAATATATTTTCTCCAAATGGTGATGGCCAAAATGATGAATTTAAAATCAATACAGGAAGAGGCGTAAAGGATATTGAATCTTTCAGAATCTTTGACCGTTGGGGAAATCAAGTATTTGATGCCGGAACTAAGGCGGCTGGACCAGATGGATCTGCAGCATGGGATGGCACACTCAAAGGAAGACAATTACAACCTGGGGTATATGTTTACCTAGCGAAGATTACTTTCATTGACGATTATGAATTTACTTACAAAGGCTCTGTTACATTACTTAGATAATCAGGAGTAGCTTGACAATGTGCTACTTTAATAGTTTCTTTGCGTCTTAAAGAAAAATCATATCTCATGCTAAAGAAACTTGGACTTTTCATAGGCATCCTTATTGCGTGCCAGGCACAACTTTTTTCGCAAGAAACTACCACTCGCGAGCTATCTAGTTATTATCTCATTAAAGGTGAGCAGCAAATTAATGCTAACATTGGTATCTTAAATACACAAGATTTTGCGTTTTCCCTTTTTGGACAATCAGGTGGAGGTGAACCCTCCCCTTCTCTTAACCTATCATACGACTACGCGGTAACGAATCAAATTCGCATAGGTGCTTTTGCTGGTTATTACAGAGTGGACGCAACACAATCATCTACACTCAGCGCCCTTTCTACAGGTTTAGATGGCCTTGGTGTTGATATAGGTGGATTGCTGTCAAGTTTAGGAGTAGATGAAATTCTTTGTTCTACACTTGGAATAAATTGTCCTGAAAATACAACTACAGACGTTCAAGAAAGGGTGAATGTGTTGAGCTTTGGAGGAAAGTTGATGTACTCACGACCTCTAGTAGATAAGATTGACACCTATGTAAGTACCTATTTGGGCTACAGTATTAATAACAGAGAAACGATCACTGAAGAAGCTCTTAATACAGCTTCAGAACAGTTAGGGCTTAATGTAGAAGTACCTGATTTTATTTACTACGGGTCTGTAGGTGCAAGATATTACTTAACGCCTCAGATTGGAATCTATGGAGAATTTGGTCAAGGGAATGTGCATACGCTGAAATTAGGATTGAGTTTAAAACTATAGAAGATATTTTTGGGCGTGACCTATGTCTCTCACCAGCTCGTGACATAGGTCGGGCCATCCAGGGGTTTCGTCTAGGCTACACCTAGACCGCGCAGGCGCGCCCTTACTGCCCCTCACGCAAGGGGTTTTGCATTTTATATAAATCATATTACTCTTCTTTTGTTGCTCTACATCTCTTGTTCCTCGCTTGAATAAAACCCTAGTACCTAGATTAGATCCATGCAATGATAAAACTATTCTATAAATGGCTTCGTTTATATTCAAAAGCTCATTTTTGGAATTTAAATCAAATTAATGAAATACCTGATAATTATAATTGCGCTCTTAACACCATTTTCTTGTGCCAAAAAAGCGATGTATAATGTTCCAAAAAATTCTAAACCGGACTTCTCGTCAAAATTAAATCATGGGCATATAAATGAAATTTATCAAGATATCAGTCTTTTCAAATATTTAGTTTTTCGTGATTGTCTAAAATCTGGCTACAATAATTCTAGTTCTATTAATGAAATCCTGAAAGAAGAAATAATGATTTTTGACTTTCCTTTTGACATCCCCACTTATACATATATTGATAGCTTGTCAGATAATATACGGAATACAATTATCGAAGATTCCCTGTATTTAAAACAGACTTGGCTAGTGACAAATCCTGACTTCAAAGATATGAGTGGAAAAAGAGTAATCGCACATTGTTTGGACTACTTTATAAGCTCTGAACTTGATTCTATTGCAAAGAGTAGAATTTCCAAATGATTTATTTGCTAATAGTTAATAGTTAACTATTTAGGATTAATTGTTTTGCTAGTATCTTTTTCCGCCTGAAGAATACTATCAACTCGCGCCTTAATAATCTTTTCCTTTTCTTCTCTTTTTTTCTTTGCTATTGCTGCTGCTTCCGCTATTGCTTTTTTCTGTTTAGCAATGGCTTCTTCTTTTTCTTTTCTACGTTCATCTGACACATTTACTGTTCCTGTTAATGTTAGCTTTATTTTACTATCATCTATGTTCGTAGTTATATAAATTTCAGGATCTTGATCACCTTCTTTATTTACGCTATTGTAATGTACTCCTATTTGATTTGTACCACCGGGCGGAATTTCTAAAAAAGGAAAACTTGGTTGGGCACAACCACAAGTACCTGATGCTGATGTAATTTCCAGAGGCGCATTTCCTGTGTTCTTAAATTTAAATGCATAATCAAATGTCTCCCCTTCTTCCAAAGTTCCAAAATCATATGTACTTGTTTCAAATTGAATTGCTGGTTTTGCGTAACTGATTACTTTGGGTTTTGTTTGAATAGGTGCCTCTTTGGCCTTTGGCTTAGTTACTTGTTTTCTTTCTTGTGAGACAGGAGGTTCAGCAGATTTTGTTAACTCCTCTTGCAAAACAGCCTCTGTTGGATTTTCCGTAGCTCCTGCTTGTGCGTGATCAATAATATCTGTAGAGGTCTCCACTACTGGAGATGTAATTTCTTTAGCTTGGTTATCTACACGCTTAACTACCTCTTTCGTATCAGATTTACAAGAGAATAGTCCTGATATTAGAACCAATAAAAAGCTATATGAAAGTCCTGATCTTATCATGGGTAGATTCTCAGAATTTATCGTAATATACTAAAACTTCCTACAGAAAGTTTCTCTTCACCCTGACATATATATTTTGCCTTATAAACAAACATAGCTGAATTCATTGGTTCTCCTTTAAATGAACCATCCCACTTCACATCCACATTATTCGTTTCAAAAACCAAGGCTCCCCAACGATCAAATATTTTTAAATAACTAAGTTCGTCTACAATGAAATCATTGCTTATACCATATTCATCGTTTAAATTGTCTCCATTGGGAGTAAATGCTTTAGGTAAAAGAAGTTGGTCGCAATCTAATTGTTCTTCAGTTATTACATTTAAAAATATGGTATCCATCACTTGGCAAGATCCATGATTAATACTCAGCACATATTCCGTGGACTCAGGAGGGATAATAAAAGGTTCCAATGCGTTAGGGTCATCTAAGCCAACTGTTGGATTCCAACTAAAATTATTTGAGCAAGTACCTCCCGTTTCTATTTGAACGCCTTCCCCTGTAAAGAGCGTCATGTTTTCAGTTATAATTTGATCCGTATTGAGATTTAAGCTATTTAAATTATTGACATTGAAAGCCTGATCATAGATTAACAATTCGTCAATTCTTCCAGTAAAAAGTGATTCGCTTGTACTTGTGCAAGGTGAAAATCCAATAAAAACTGAGCTGGTATCTGAGAACGTATAATTGGTAAATTGATCCTTGGATTCTATAAAATCTTGATCGAGGAAAAGGCTATAATTTGTACCAGATTTTGTCAAGGCCAAATGATGCCAGCATCTATCTTCTGAGACCTCAGCAGTAATAGAAAGTCTATCACCTAGGGTCCTTATCAGATCTACTTCTATAGTTCTCGAAATTGGAATATATCTGATGGCCATGGTTGAGTCTCTATCTAAGCATTCACTTTTTTTAATAGAAAATATGTTGTAAGGCTTATTCGTATCCTCAACCCAAAAGTAAAAACTTAGCGTAAAATCATTAACAAATGCCTCTTTCACCACGGAATCTAGTAATAACATATCCCCAGTACCATCAAAATATACTGCATCTCCACTAGGACCGCAATCACAAAAAGGGTTTCCAAATGAACTTGTAGGCACAGTCGCATTCATCTGAGCATCGTCCAAAATACACGAATCAAAATTAAACTCATGTATAAGTGTTTGACTTACTGATTCTTGTACCAAGAACATTGAAATAAGTACTATGAAAACATAAGGCTTTATTAAACAGAACTTCCTCATAAACTATAAACGCAGTTTTTTAAGTTAGAGTGTAAATATAAGCTTTGGATCTTAGATTTGTTTGTGTTTATAGGGATATAAAAACGAGATATTTAGATTAGACTAAATTAATATTTAATTTTTCTTAAATAGCGCTTGTGAAAAACAATTCGGCCATAAAATAAATATAGAAGAGTAATAAAATAACTCCCTCAGCACGATGTATAGATTTACTGAGGCAAACAAGAAAAAACATAATAGTGACGGCTACCATAAACGGAGCTGAAAAATCCTGTATTACGGCAGATATTTTAAGATCCCCAAAAAATCTAGGCACACTCATAATACCTAGCGTATTAAATAAATTTGATCCCAGTACATTCCCTACTGCTATTGCATGTTTCCCCTTTTTACTCGCATTTATAGAAACTATCAATTCGGGCAATGACGTACCTAGCGCAACACCAGTAAGTGCAATAATATCAGGACTTATGCCAACTATTCTAGAAATGCCTTCCATAGAGAAAATGGTATACTTTGCTCCAAAAAACACAAAAATAGCTCCGGCTAATAGCAGTAACCACGTAGTAGGTGTTACCACTGGCCTATCTTCTTTGGCAGACTTATCTCCACTGAAAGAATTGTAAAGAAAAAAGCCTAGAATTATTAGAAACATGATAGCTTCAAAAATGCTAATATTGGAGTCTCTCAGAGCAAAAAATAACAAGAATGCAGAACCTACTAAAAAAGTCATATCAGTCTGCATCACATCAAAATTGAGCTTTATTTCCTTAGCTACTATAGCTGTTACTCCTAAAACTAAAAGGATATTTGTGATATTAGATCCAATCACATTGCCCGCAACAATCTCTGAGCTTCCACTAAAAACAGACGCTATAGAAGTTGCTAACTCAGGAAGTGAGGTCCCAAAGGCAACAATTGTTACTCCTATAACAAATGGAGATATTCCTAAGGACAGCCCTATCTTTTCTGCTGCTTCAATGAATTTGTCTGAGGCAATCAGTAGAACTGCTAGACTAACAACAAATAAACCTATAAATGCCAGTAAACCCAATTTTAAGAATTTTGATATAAAGTTTAAAGATAAAAACTTATACCCTATTGTCACGTTGATAGATTAGATTCTATATGCAAAGCTTTTTATACATTCAATCAATCTTACGCTTAATAATTTTACTTTTACAGTGCAAAAAACAATAGGAATCTATCGTGTCAAAAAAACAACAAAAAGAGATGTCCTTCTTAGAACATCTTGAAGAACTAAGATGGCATATCGTGCGTGTAGCGATTGCAATTTTCGTTATTGCGATTACTGTTTTTGGCTTAAAAGATTTCGTCTTTGAAAATATTATTTTTGCACCCAAAAAAGCGAGCTTCCCTACCTATAATTTTTTCTGCTCACTATCAGAAAAAACTTGTTTCCAACCACCAGATCTAGAGATCATTCCTAGACAATTAGGTGAACAGTTTTTTACACATTTAAAAGTTTCTTTTTGGCTAGGACTCGTTGTTGCCTTTCCATACCTTCTGTGGGAAATATGGAAATTTATTAAACCCGGTTTATATCAAAATGAAAAGAAAGCTGCGCGGGGTTTTGTACTCATCTGTTCTCTTCTTTTTATGATAGGGGTCGTTTTTGGCTATTATGTTATCACACCTTTTGGGCTTACTTTTCTAGGAAATTATTCTGTGGGTGCTGACACGATTAATAGTACATCCTTGGAGTCTTATATTAATTACCTGACCATGTTTACAATACCCACAGGTTTTGTTTTTGAACTTCCAGTTTTAGTGTATTTTCTATCCCGTATTGGGATGGTGACACCTACCCTTATGCGCAAGTATCGTAAACATGCTTTTGTGCTTATTTTAATTCTCGCTGCGGTGATAACTCCACCAGATATTCTTACCCAATTTTTGATTGGCGTACCTGTCTTTTTCTTGTATGAAATAAGCATTTATATTTCAAAACGCGTCCACAAAAAATACCATAGCAATGATTAGACTTTCTTCTAATCTCACACTCTTTTTCAAGATCTTTTTACCTACGTTTTGGATCGTTTTTTTTGGCGCAATGACGATTGCAATTATCATCTCTGAGGGCCGCTCAATATTACCTGTGGATCACATGACAGAGATCATTATTGTATCAAGTTTTTTTATAGCATTTCTTGCATTACAATACTTCACAATTATGCAATTAAAACGTGTCGAAATTGATAGTGATAATTTATATGTAAGCAACTACTTTAACTCCTTTAGATACCCAATAGAGGACATCGAAAAAATCTACAAAGTTGATCTTTTATTGTTCAAGTTATTACGCATAGAATTTAAAGACAAAACACGTTTTGGCAAAAAAATTAGCTGTCTTTTAAAAGAAGCGTATTTAAAAGATTACGTAAGTAAATTCCCAGATAAATTACCGCTTGGATAACATTATAAATGGACAGATCATTTCCTCCAAGGATATGCCTCCATGCTGAAAAGTATCCTTATAAACATTGTTGTAATGATTATAGTTGTTAGGGTACAAAAAGAACTTATCCTCTTTAGCAAAGATAAACCTTGAACTTACATTGGGTCTTGGTAGACCTACCTTATGAGGGTCAGGAATATCAAGCACATCCCCTTTAGAAAAGTTTAAGTTTTTACCCACCTTATATCTAAGATTCGTTGTCGTATTTTTATCTGCTGTTACACGTGCCGGCGTCTGTACTCGTATGGTCCCATGATCAGTAGAAATACACAACTGAATGTCTCTATCTGAAAGCTTTAAAAGCATCTGTCTTAAAGGAGAATTTGCATACCAAGCTTTCGTTAAAGATCTATATGCTTTTTCGTCAGAAGCAAGCTCTTTCAAGACCTCCATTTCTGTCCTAGCATGAGACATCATGTCAATGAAATTATAGACAACAACAGTAAGGTCATTGTTTAAAAAATTGAGCGCAATATCAGGTAAAGTTTTAGCTACATTATTTCTTGTTACTTTGTGATAATCCATCTTTACTGGCTTACGCACATGTCGCTTTAATTGTTCTTCTAAAAAGAATTTCTCATGCTGATTCTTTCCCCCATCTTCAAAGTCATTTACCCACTTATCAGGAAACTTTTTTTCTATTTCTGAAGGGAGCATTCCTGAAAAAATGGCGTTCCTAGAATACTGTGTGGAAGTGGGAAGAATAGACATAAAATATTCTTCTGAATCTACCTTAAAATCTTCTGATATTGCAGGCTCTAAAACCTTCCATTGATCGTAACGCAAATTATCTAGCAAGACATAAACGACAGGTTTATCATTGTTTAATAAGGGGAGTAGTTTTCTTACCAGAATATTGTGCGACATAGTCAATTCGCCATCCTCAACCCAGCTAGAATATTCGCGTTCAATAAATTTTGAAAATCCTTTATTCGCCTCACTTTTCTGCATACTTAAAATCTCCTTGAATTCTTCTGAAAAAGAAGAATCAAGTTTGAGTTCCCAAGCAACAATGCGCTTATAAATATCTATCCAAGTTTCCAGATTATTGGCCTCATTGATATCTAGTAAAATGGTGCGAAATTCTTGCTGGTAATCTGAAGCAGTCTTTTCAGAAACCAGTCGCTTATTGTCGGTAATTTTTTTGAGTGACAATAAAATTTGATTTGGGTTCACTGGTTTGATTAGATAATCATCAATACGAGAACCTATGGCTTGTTCCATGATATCCTCTGCCTCATTCTTTGTAATCATCACGATTGGCAGGTTTGGCTTCGTTTCTTTTATACGGTCAAGCGTCTCCAGCCCAGTTAAACCAGGCATGGACTCATCTAAAAAAACAACGTCAAATTGTCCATCTTCATTAATTAGGTCAATGGCATCATGGCCATTGGTTACAGTTATGACCTCATATCCCTTCTTTTCTAGGAAAAATAACTGTGGCTTTAACATATCTATCTCATCATCAGCCCAAAGGATCTTGATTTTGCTCATTTATTTGCTTTGATTTAAATGTAAAAATGGTCTAAGAAAAAGTAAAAGTAGCTTCTATACTAAGAAAGGTTTCATAAAAAACGATCTTGCGGCTCTTATTATTACTCAGGTATGACCAAAAGGAAGATTTTCAACGATCCTGTGTACGGATTTCTTTATTTCCCATACGAAATCCTCTACGAATTGATAGACCATCCCTATTTTCAGAGGCTGCGACGCATTTCTCAACTTGGTCTCACACAATATGTATATCCCGGAGCCTTGCATACAAGGTTTCACCATGCATTAGGTGCGGTTCATCTAATGTTAAAATCCATTGACACACTCAGAATCAAGGGAATTGAAATTTCGGAGGAAGAAGCTGAGGCAGTCTGTATTGCAATTCTTTTACATGATATAGGGCATGGCCCATTTTCACATGCACTTGAACACAAATTGATAAATGCACATCATGAGGATCTGTCTATCCATTTTATGGAAGCATTGAATCACGAAATGGATGGCAAGCTGAGTCTTGGTATAGAGATTTTCAAGGATAAATATCCTAGACGATTTCTACATCAGCTCGTTTCCAGCCAGTTGGATATGGACAGACTTGACTACTTGACCAGGGATAGTTTTTATACTGGTGTTGCTGAGGGAGTCATTGGTTATGATCGTATTATAAAAATGCTTAATGTAATAAATGACCAAATTGTGGTAGAGGAGAAGGGGATCTACTCAATAGAAAAATTTCTAATGTCTAGGCGAATTATGTACTGGCAGGTGTATTTACACAAAACGGTGATCTCTGCTGAGCAAATGTTAATACGCTTCATTGAGCAAATTAAGCTAAGAATAGGTGATGAACCCTGCTTAAAGTCTATCCCACCCTACCTATTACAAATAATTGATTCAGAAGACTTTACGATAAATAATCCTGAGCATTTAAAACGCTTTTCAAGGATTGATGATTTCGATATATTTTTTCTCCTAAAAAGCTGTGTTGAGAGCACAGATTTTGTACTCCAATACCTCTCAAAATCTTTGATAAACAGGAAACTTTTCCATATTATTACATCAACTAGCCCATTCAACAGTGACGATGTAAATTCTATTCGTCACAAAACTGAAAGTTTACTAAACGTAGATAAACTGAGAGCCGAGGCCCTTATACTTGATGGTTCTGAGTCTAATCTGGATTATAATTCTTCACATAATGAGATCAAGATTCTTAAAAAGAATGGGGACATTGTCTCTTTTCTTAAGTATTCTGATCTGAAAGTAAATACAGACAGAGATATTCTATACTATTTATGCTATCCGAAATACATATTTGTTTAATACAATATGTATATTTGTGCCTTTGGAAAATAACTTATTTCATTAATATTTAATCTTAAATCAACTATGAGAAAACTGAATACAATTTTCACTTCTCTTTTAGTTCTTATTACTTTCGTTGCATATGCACAACCTGAAGCTGGGATGCCATCCGAGCCAGGGAAATGTTATGCTAAATGCTTAATAGGCGATCAATACGAAACTATTACGGAACAAGTATTGGTAAAGGACGCTACCACGAGAGTGGAAGTAACTGGACCACAATACGAAACTGTTACTGAGCAAGTACTTGCTTCAGAAGCAGGATCTGAACTACGAGTAGTTCCAGCACAGTTTGAAACAATAACTGAGCAGGTACTCGCATCTGAAGGAGCTTCTTCAGTTCAAATCAGTCCTGCGCAATTTGAAACTGTTTCTGAGCAGGTTTTATCCTCAGAAGCGGGATCAGAATTACGAGTAGTTCCAGCACAGTTTGAAACTGTGACTGAGCAAGTACTCGCATCTGAAGGTGCTTCTTCTGTGCAAATCAGTCCTGCACAATTCGAGACTGTATCTGAGCAAACGATAGCTCTAGATATGAATGGGGTTTCAGCAGCTGACCTTAGGGTTGTACCTGCACAATTTGAAACAATCACTGAACAAGTACTGTCTTCTGAAGGTAACTCTTCAGTACAGATCAGTCCTGCAACATTTGAAACTGTTTCTGAGCAAGTAATTGCATTGGATATGGGAGGCGGATTTAGCGGAGGAGGAGGTTCTACTTCTTCTGTGGCTTCATCAGCAACTCTTGACAATGTAAACTTTGAATCAGGTTCTGCAAACCTAACTGCCGCTTCAAGAGCTTCAATTAGTTCTGCTTGTGCTGCTATTTCTTCTGCTATGTCTGCTGCGGCTGCATCAGGTGGCTCTTCTAGAGTTGCTATTGTTGGTCACACAGATAGTCAAGGGCAAGATGCTAGCAATCTCGATCTTTCAAAAAGACGAGCAAAAGCAGTTTATGATGCTCTTTCTGCTGCTGGTTGTAGCGTTTCTGGTGTTTCTTATGAGGGTAAAGGAGAAACTTCTCCTAAAGCTTCTAATGATACTGCAGACGGTAGAGCTATGAACAGAAGAGTTGAGGTTGTAGTATACAACACAACTGCTGGTTCTTCAGGAGGCGGAAACGTTTCTAGTGGATCAGGAGGTATTGTAGATTACAGAATTACTCCTGCACAATTTGAAACAGTAACTGAACAAGTTTTGTCTTCAGAAGGTGAATCTAGAGTATCTATCTCTCCTGCACAATTTGAAACTGTATCTGAGCAAGTTTTGTCTTCAGATGCTGGTTCTGAATTAAGAGTTGTACCTGCACAGTTTGAAACTGTAACGGAGCAAGTTTTATCTTCAGAAGGTGAGTCTAGAGTATCTATCTCTCCTGCACAATTTGAAACTGTATCTGAGCAAGTTTTGTCTTCAGATGCTGGTTCTGAATTAAGAGTTGTACCTGCACAGTTTGAAACTATAACTGAGCAAGTATTAGCAAAAGAAGGTTCTACAATTTTAAGAGCTACTCCTGCTACGTTTGAGACAGTAACTGAACAAGTAATGGTAAAAGACGCTTACAAAACATTGCGAGTTGTGCCTGCACAATTTGAAACTGTTTCTGAGCAAGTTCTTGTACAAGATGCTTACGATGTAACTGTTGTCGTTCCTGCACAATACGAAACTGTATCTGAGCAAGTAATGACAAAAGACGCTTACACAACTCTTAGAGTTATTCCTGCACAGTACGAAACTGTTTCTGAGCAAGTGCTTGTAAAAGAAGCGCATCAAACGCTTAGAGCTATACCTGCACAATACGAAACTGTGACTGAGCAAGTAATGACGAAAGATGCTTACACGACACTTAAAATTATTCCTGCACAGTACGAAACTGTTTCTGAGCAAGTGCTTGTAAAAGATGCACACCAGACTCTAAGAGCAATTCCTGCTCAATACGAGACTGTAAGTGAGCAAGTCATGACAAAAGCTGGCTATACAACTCTTAGAGTTGTACCTGCACAGTACGAAACTGTTTCTGAGCAAGTTCTTGTAAAAGATGCACACACAACTCTTAGAGCTGTACCTGCACAATACGAAACTGTGACTGAGCAAGTAATGACAAAAGATGCTTATACTACACTTAAAGTGATTCCTGCACAGTACGAAACGGTGACTGAGCAAGTTTTAGTAAAAGATGCGCACACAACACTTAGAGCTGTACCTGCACAGTACGAAACGGTATCTGAGCAAGTAATGACGAAAGATGCGTATACGACTTTAAGAGTTGTACCTGCACAATATGAAACAGTAACTGAACAAGTACTTGTAAAAGAAGCGTTCCAAACATTGAGAGCGATTCCTGCACAGTATGAAACTGTTACTGAACAAGTAATGACAAAAGATGCGTACACTACATTGAGAGTTGTACCTGCACAATACGAAACTGTAACTGAGCAAGTGCTTACTAAAGAAGCTACTCAGAGATATGAAAGAATTCCTGCTCAGTATACTACAGAGCAAGAACAAATTCAAGTAAAACCTTCTGAAACAAAGTGGGTTAAGAAGAAAGCAGATAGAGCTTGTCTTTCTGAAGATCCTAACGATTGTTTAGTATGGTGTCTTGTAGAGACTCCTGCTCAGTTCAGAACTGTAACTAAGCAAATCAGAATGGGTTGCGCTGATGGGTATACAGACAGTGGTGCTGATTGTGTTAAAACAATTGACGTTCCTGCTGGATATTCTAACAGAACATACAGAAAACTAGTAAGTCCTGCAACAACAGAAGCGGTAACTGTGCCTGCACAGTATACTACACGTTCTTACAAGAAACTTGTAAGCGCTGCGTCTTCTGAAGCTGTTGACGTTCCTGCTCAATATACTAACAGAACTTACAGAAAACTTGTTTCCCCAGCTACAACTGAGGCAGTTCAAGTTCCTGCTCAGTACACAACACGTTCTTACAAGAAACTTGTAAGCGCTGCGTCTTCTGAGTCTGTAGATGTTCCTGCTCAGTACACAACAAGAACGTACAGAAAATTAACTGCACCAGCCACTACTGAAGCTGTTACAGTTCCTGCTCAGTACACAACACGTTCTTACAAGAAACTTGTAAGTCCTGCGTCTTCTGAGTCTGTAGATGTTCCTGCTCAGTACACAACAAGAACATATAGAAAATTGACTTCTCCTGCTACAACTGAAGCGGTTCAAGTTCCTGCGCAATACACAACACGTTCTTACAAAAAACTTGTAAGTGCTGCTTCTTCTGAGGCTGTTGACGTACCTGCTCAGTATACGACTAGAACATATAGAAAACTTACTTCTCCAGCTACGTCTGAAGCGGTAACAGTACCTGCGCAATACACAACACGTTCTTACAAGAAACTTGTAAGTGCTGCTTCTTCAGAGGCTGTTGACGTACCTGCTCAGTACACAACAAGAACGTACAGAAAACTTACTTCTCCAGCTACAACTGAAGCGGTAACGGTTCCTGCACAATACACTACAAGAACGTATCAAAAGCTTTCTGCTCCTGCTACTACTCGAACTGAAACAGTTCCTGCGAAGTATGAGACGAGAACTTACCAAAGAGTTGTAACTCCTGCTACTGTAACAGAAGTAGAAGTTCCTGCTCAGTATACAACTAGATCATATAAGAGAATTGCTAACAACGGTGCTTCAACATCTACTTCAGTGGAAGCTCAGTACACAACGCGTTCTTACCAGAAACTTACTGCTGATGCAACAACGCAATCTGTAGATGTTCCTGCTAGATATGAAACTAGAACTTACCAGAAATTGGCTCAGCCGGCAACTGCTAATACAACAACTGGTGATGCTACATACACGACACGTTCTTACCAGAAACTTACTGCGGATGCTTCTACACAGGGTGTAGATGTTCCTGCTAGATACGAGACTAGAACTTACCAGAAACTTTCTCAGCAGGCAACTGCTCAGACATCTACTGGTGATGCTCAGTACACAAACAGAACATATCAAACACTTGCAAATGACGCATCAGCTGAACCTGTAGGTGGAGAATCAAGATATGAGACTAGAACGTACCAAAGATTGTCTTCATCAGCATCAGCTAACACTGTAACTGGAGATGCACAATACACGACACGTTCTTACCAGAAACTTACTGCAGATGCAACAACAACTCCTGTTCCTTGTAATATGGGTGGCGGTGGAGGAAGCTCTTCTATATTGAGAAATGTAAATTTCCAATCTGGATCAGCTACACTTACGCAATCTTCTTACTCTGAAATTAACAGAGTTGCTTCTAACTTGAAATCTTCAGGTGCAACAGCTAGACTCATTGGCCATACTGATAGCCAAGGTCCTGAAGCTACTAACCAAGACCTTTCAAGAAGAAGAGCGAAAGCTGTTTACGATGCATTAGTTGCTGCTGGTGTTTCTTCATCAAGCTTATCATATGATGGAATGGGAGAATCTTCTCCAATTGCGTCTAACGATACTGCTGCGGGAAGAGCTCAAAACAGAAGAACTGAATTAGTAACTTCAGGCGGTGGTGGAGCAGTTGCTTCAACAGGCGGAGATTGTAACAGATATGAAACTAGAACTTACCAAAGATTAGTAAGTCCTGCTTCTGCTAATACAACAACTGGAGATGCACAATACACTACAAGAACTTACCAAAAGCTTACTGCTGATGCAACAAGCCAAGGTGTAGATGTTCCTGCTAGATACGAGAACAGAACTTACCAGAAATTGGCTCAGCAGGCAACTGCTAACACAACAACTGGTGACGCTCAATATACTACGAGATCTTACCAGAAGCTTACTGCTGATGCAACGACTCAAGGTATAGATGTTCCTGCTAGATACGAGAACAGATCATACCAGAAAGTTGCTCAACCTGCTTCTACACGTTCTATCGATGTACCTGCTGAATACAAAACTGTTTCAAGAAGACAGTTAGTAAAAGCTGGTGGATTTACAGAGTGGAGAGAAGTTGTTTGTGAGGCTGACCAAACTCCTCAGTTATACAGAGCGGTACAAAGCGCTCTTATCTCAAGAGGATATAACGTTGGATCTGCAGGTGCAGACAACCAATGGGGTGCTGCTTCTAAAGCTGCTCTAGTGAAATTCCAAAAAGACAATGGTCTTCCTATTGGAGCACTAGATATTGAAACGCTTAGAGCTCTTGGAGTTAAGTAATAGATAATAAAATATCTAAATATATAAGCCCTGCTTCTTACGAAGTGGGGCTTTTTATTTTTTACATTTGTTTATATTCTAAATACACAGCAATGGCAGACATAGTAAACGATCTTATCCAAAAAGAACTCTCCCGACAAAGAAATGGCATTGAGCTTATCGCATCAGAAAATTTTGCTTCTCAAGAAGTAATTAATGCAATGGGAACATGTCTTACAAACAAATATGCTGAAGGCTATCCTGGTAAAAGATATTACGGGGGCTGTGAAGTTGTGGATGAGATAGAGCAACTCGCTATTGATAGAGTGAAAAAACTCTTTGGAGCAGAATATGCTAACGTACAGCCCCATGCTGGTGCTCAGGCAAATGCTGCCGTATTTTTAGCCATGTTAAAACCTGGTGATACTGTGCTAGGATTTGATCTTTCCCATGGTGGGCATCTGTCTCATGGGTCTCCAGTGAACTTTTCAGGGATCGTCTACAATCCAGTTTTTTATGGCGTAGAAAAAGAGACAGGAACAATAGACATGGACAAGGTCGCAGCCAAAGCTGAAGAACACAAACCTAAGCTCATCGTCTGTGGCGCTTCTGCTTATTCTCGCGATTGGGATTATAAACGCTTTAGAGAAATCGCTGATGCTGTAGGTGCTACCCTGCTCGCTGACATTGCACACCCTGCAGGCATTATTGCTGCAAAATTATTAAACGATCCTATTCCACATTGTCATATTGTAACTACGACTACACATAAAACACTTAGAGGCCCTAGGGGCGGTCTTATTATGTTAGGTAAGGACTATGAAAATACCCTGGGACGTACAACAAGAAAAGGTACTACACTCAAGATGTCTTCTATTATTAACAGTGGTGTCTTTCCCGGCATGCAGGGCGGACCACTTGAACATATCATTGCAGCAAAAGCAATAGCGTTTCAAGAGGCATTAAGTGATGACTTTGTTGTTTACCAAAAACAGGTTATAGCAAATGCACAAGCGATGGCGAATGCATTTTTAGGTAAAGGTTATGAAATCATATCAGGCGGAACAGACAACCATCTCATGCTCATTGACCTCAGAAATAAAGACATTACAGGCAAAGAAGCTGAAAACGCCCTGGTTGCTGCAGAAATAACGATCAATAAAAACATGGTACCTTTTGATGATAAAAGTCCATTTGTAACCTCTGGAATTCGCATTGGGACTGCTGCAATTACAACTCGAGGATTTAAAGAAAAGGACTGTGCAAATGTCGTTGAATGGATTGACCAGATTTTGAAAGATAAAGACAACGAGAATTTGCAATCAGATATCAAGGCTAAGATCAAAGAATATATGCGTGATTTTCCTCTTTATGCTTGATGATTGAAAACGCGGAGGACGTGTTTAACCTTAGATACTAG
Source organism: uncultured Saprospiraceae bacterium (assembly GCA_937967615.1). Lineage (GTDB taxonomy): Bacteria > Bacteroidota > Bacteroidia > Chitinophagales > Saprospiraceae > CALCMJ01. Next base: position 8,007 of record CALCMJ010000067.1, on the reverse strand, counting down.
ACATTTATATTTTAGATTTAACAATTGCTCTAGAGTCACTCTCTCTTCATCTCTAGTGTAACCACAGCGCAAACAGAAAACTCATCCCAAAAAATAAATCTAACAGCGCTTGCGCGGTCTAGCGTCTCCAAAAGCGTTTGCGCGATCTAGCTTTATACTCTGGTTATTATGATATGTACGGATAGCTGATTCTGTTCAGGAATAAACCTTGCGCTGGTACAGAATAAGATGTTTCCAAACGCGTTTGATTCTCCATCGCTTGTTTTAAATCCTCTATGCTAAGCTTGTCTTCTGAAATATTAATACAGGCACCAACTAGCATTCTTACCATTCCTCTTAAAAATCGATTTGCTGAAACAGTAAAGAGCAGTTCCTCGCCATCTACAACCCACCCTATCTCTTTGATCTGACAATCATAAGTCTCTACATCAGAATTTGCCTTGCAAAAGGGATAAAAGGCTTTGTAAGAACCTATCAGTTTTGCAGCTATATTTAGCTTCTCTAAATCTAAGCTTCGTGCCCTTGGCGTTGCCCAAGTGTATTTTCTATTGAAGGGACTTGGAATAATGGAAATATGATATTTGTACTCTCTAAGTAAAGCATCAAAGCGTGCATGGGCCTCATTTTGTACTAATTTGATGTCATAAATCGCGATATCCTTGGGCTGTACGGATTTGAGTCCGTAGTGCTCTTGCTCTGTAAGATTCTCAGAGCTATCAAAATGCATAAAATATTGTCTCGCATGGACGCCGGCATCTGTTCTACCGCATCCTACGATCTTAATGTCTTCTTGTAGGACCTGGGAAAATTTTTCTTCAATAACTTCTTGGACAGAAATAGCATTCTGCTGGCGTTGCCATCCAGAATAATTGCTACCATCATATGCTAATTCAACAAAGTAGCGAGGCATAAAAATTAAACTTAGGCTGCTTTAAGGAAATTAAACTTAGATGTTTTTATTTGATTCTCAACATACTCTAAATCTATTGTTAGAGAATGCACATCATCTTGAGAAGGCATAGTATACATTGCTTCAGTAAGAATTGCTTCACAGATAGAACGCAACCCTCTAGCACCTAATTTAAACTCAAGTGCTTTTTTCGCTATCAACTCTAAGGCTTCTTTTGTGAAATCAAGGGTTTTACCTTCAAGCTCAAACAATTTTTGATACTGTTTAATCAAAGCATTCTTTGGCTCTGTAAGAATATTCATCATAGTCTCTAAATCCAATGGATCTAGATATGTCAATACTGGTAATCTACCAATCAACTCAGGAATAAGGCCAAAAGATTTTAAATCCTGATGTGAGATGTATTCCAATAAATTCTCTTTGTCTATTCGCGTTTCATCATCGCCTTTAAAGCCAATCACTTGCGTATTCATTCTACGTGCAATAGATTTTTCGATACCATCAAATGCGCCTCCACAAATAAAGAGAATATTGCGCGTATTTACGCGTATCATTTTTTGCTCTGGATGTTTTCTTCCTCCTTGCGGTGGAACATTGACATGTGTTCCTTCTAACATCTTCAACATCGCTTGCTGCACACCTTCTCCAGAAACATCTCGAGTAATAGAAGGATTGTCCGTCTTACGTGCTATTTTATCTATCTCGTCTATATATACGATTCCTTTTTCTGCAGCATCTACATTAAAATCACTTGCTTGAAGCAAACGTGACAACATGCTTTCTACATCTTCTCCCACATAACCTGCTTCTGTAAAAACTGTTGCATCAACAATTGTAAAAGGAACATCTAAAAATCGAGCAATTGTTTTGGCTAATAACGTTTTTCCAGTTCCAGTTTTCCCAACAAATAAAACATTGGACTTCTCTATTTCAATATCATTATTGGAAATCTCTTTATTTTGATTCAAACGTTTGTAGTGATTGTACACCGCAACAGCAAGATACTTTTTCGCAGTATCTTGACCTATTACATAATCATCAAGGAAATTCTTAATCCGTTCTGGTGTAACATTTTCAGGAAGATTAAATTCTTTTGATTCAGAATTATCTTTATTATTTACTTCTTCCTTAATAATATCATGAGCCTGATCAACACATATTTCACAGATATGTCCATCAATGCCAGCTATTAGAATAAGCACCTCTGCCTTATCTCTACCGCAGAAAGAACACTTTTGAACAGATTTCCTTGTACTCATTTGTATTATTTTATTACTTAGACTTTGTTGGTTTTCTTTCTAACACTTCATCCACTAGACCATATTCTTTAGCTGCTTTAGCTGACATCCAGTTATCCCTATCACTATCCTTTTCTATAGTCTTCATTGTCTGACCTGTATGCTTTGAAAGAATAGAATACAACTCATCCTTTAATTCTTTAATGAGATTATAGCTTATTTCCATCTCAGTAAATTGTCCACTCATTCCTCCTGACGGTTGATGAATCATCACTCTACTATGTTTTAAACAAGAACGCTTTCCTTTAGTACCAGCTGCAAGTAATACAGCTCCCATACTCGCCGCAAGTCCAGTACAAATTGTGCTTACATCAGGAGAGACATATTGCATGGTATCATACATACCTAATCCTGCAATAACTGATCCACCTGGACTATTTATAAACATTTGTATATCACGCTTAGGATCAGTTGATTCTAAAAATAATAACTGTGCCTGAATTACATTCGCTACATAATCATTTACTGGAACACCCATGAAGATAATTCTATCCATCATTAGTCTTGAAAATACATCCATCCCCACTACATTCATTTGTCTTTCCTCAATAACCTGTGGCGTAAAGCCAGTTATATTTGGAACAGAGGTTTTCATATATTTATCTAAATGCATGGAACTCATGCCCATATGCTTGGTTGCGTACTTAAAAAACTCATCTTTAGGGAACATATCTATCTTTTTTCTTTATTACAATGCTTTTAAAGGAAATTTGTTCTACTGATTGTATTGTTTGTTAGCATCTTCGGCCATAGACTTAAACTCCTCCATGCTCACTTTATTTTCTTTTACCTTGATTATTTTAGCTATTTCAGTAAATAACTTGTCCGCTTCTATCTCGTTGTAGGCGTTCTGCAGCTGTGTTTTGTCCTCAGCCATTCTATTTACCATTTCAGTAATATATGACTGATCTATACCGCTACCATAACCCTGGAAGTACTGCATTACTTTTTCTGTAAGATGGGCGCGCAATTCTTCTTGCTTTACTTCTACGCCAAATTTCTTACTAAGCTTTGACTTAATCAAGGTCCATTTCAAATTATCTTCAAAACTTGCATACTCCTCGTCTATCTTTTCCTGTGTAATGTCTTCATTTGTCTCTTTAAGCCATCTTTTTAAGAAGGACTCAGGTAATTCCATAGAATTGAGCTGTGTCAAATTCTGCATAATGTCTCTATACATTAAACTTGTAGACTGCTTAGCATAAAACCCTTCAATGTTTTCTTTAATTTTTGAGCGCATTTCTTCGTTTGACTTAATGACATCTTTACCGTAGACTTTGTCAAAAAGTTCTTGATTTATTTCTGCTGGCTCTAGTCTTTTTACTTCTGTTATTTTTCCAACGAAGTCATTTCCTATTTCACGATCACTTTCTTCTTCTGGAACTTGTAACAGATACTTGCGTACATGCTCTGCGGTTTTATCCTTCTCAAGATTAGATATATCAAATTCTAAGGTGTCTCCAATCTTGTTTTTAAGCACCTGCTTTTTAATATCATCCGTAAGAGACGATACAGACACAGTGAAACTTGTAGCCCATCCATTGGCAAGGACACCACCGCTACCCTTTTCTTCTGCATCAATTTTAATTAGATCGTTTTCTTCTATGATGGAATCCGTATCCACTGAATTCCCAAAACGTTTTTGGTAAGCCTGTACTTCCTCATCAATCATTTTGTCAGCAACCACAATTAAGTGCTTGGTGTATTCTGCATCTTCTTCTACTCCCTTTACCTCTATATCAGGGCTAAGGCCTAGATCAAACTTGAATTTATAGCTACTAAGTTGTTTAACATCGAAATCTATTTGATCTTGATTCGCATTAGGAAGGGGATCACCCAGGATATCAATTTCTTCGTCTTTGAGATAGTTGTACAATGACTCTTGTAGTGTCCTATTTATCTTTTCTGCTAATACGGACTTACCGTACATCTTCTCTATAATTGACATAGGAGTCTTGCCCTTTCTAAAGCCCTTCATTGCCGCCTGTGCTCTGTACTTCTTCAGTTCTTCTCTATACCCTGGTTCATAATCAGAACGCTCTAGTTCAAGTTCAAGAGTAGCATTGAGATTATCTATCTTATCGAAATTTACTTTCATATTTTGAAATGCCTTTTGAGCAAATTTGAAGAGTCCTATAAGGCCATCTGGAGTGCAAAGAAGCCCCTGTTAAAAAAAAAGTGCGGGTAAAGGGAGTCGAACCCCCACGCCGTTAAGCACTAGATCCTAAGTCTAGCATGTCTACCAATTCCATCATACCCGCATAAAATATGTACTGAATTTCAAAAAGACCAGTAAAACTTGGCAATCTTAATGAAATTGTAGCAAAATAACTGCTATTTTGCTACCCTTTGTTTAGGAGTGCAAAGATAAAATCTTTTTAAATATGCATATCAAAACTTAATAAGAAAACAATATTTATCTTTAATCGCTTATTACCATAGGTAATTTCGTATGCCAGAAGTATTAGCAATATCAACAGAAGAAAGGAGCGTTATTAAAGATGCCTTTGATGATTTATATCGTCGTGTCAAGGAAAAACTGACTCCTGAAGACGAAATTCACTTCTGGAAAGCCTGTGAAATAGCTGAAAATTCCCACGGAGACCAGAGAAGAAAATCTGGTGAACCCTATATTTTACATCCCATTGAGGTGGCCCGCATTTGTTTTGAAGAGATTGGTTTAGGTCCTACGGCCGTGATCAGTGCCATTTTACATGATGTTGTGGAGGATACGAGCATAAGCAAAGAGGAAATTCATAAAACCTTTGGGCCTAAAATTGGGAAAATTGTTGATGGTCTCACAAAATTAGATGGACTCTATAATGTTGAGAGTCCACAGGCTGAGAATTTTAAAAAAGTATTGAGTACCCTGGTTGAAGATGTACGTGTTGTTTTGATCAAAATGGCTGATAGGCTCCACAATCTTAGGACCATAGGAATCATGCCTAGACACAAACAACTTAAAATTGCAGCCGAAACCAGTTACATCTATGGACCACTTGCTCACCGTCTAGGTCTATATGGCATAAAAACTGAATTCCAGGATATTTGCCTTAAAATTAATGAGCCAGAAAGATATGAAGAGGTAGATAAGAAACTTTCAGCAACAGAAGATGATAGAAAGATCTATATCAATCTCTTTATGGAACCCATCAAAGATGGATTGAAGGAACTAGAAATAAACTTCAGAGTTGCCGGCAGAGCAAAAGCAATTTCTTCCATTCTAAATAAGATCAAGAAAAAGAAGGTACCATTTGAAGAAATCTATGATCTCTTTGCTGTAAGAATTATTGCTGACGTTCCTCTTAACAAGGAGAAGAACATATGCTGGCAGATCTATAGTGTGATTACAGATTATTATAAACCTATCCCAGAACGCTTAAAGGATTGGGTGACTACACCTAAAGGAAATGGCTATGAGTCTCTGCATACAACAGTTATAGGTCCAAAAGGGAGATACGTTGAGGTGCAGATTCGTACGGAGAGAATGGATGACATTGCAGAACGTGGGTTTGCTGCGCATTGGAAATATAAAGGCTTGAAGGATGCTCCAGATGTTTACGACAAATGGTTAGCTGGAGTACGTGACTTATTGGACACACAACACAGTAACGCTTTAGAGTTCCTAAATGATTTTAAATCAAATTTGTTTGCTGAAGAAGTGTATGTCTTCACTCCAAATGGTGACATGCGGATTCTTCCTAAGGGCGCAACTGCATTGGACTTTGCATTTGAAATTCATTCAGACGTAGGATACCATTCAACCTCAATAAAAGTAAATAACAAGCTCGTCCCCATGGGTTACAAATTAAATAACGGGGACCAGATACATGTGACTACCAGTAAAAACCAAATGCCAAAGGAGAATTGGCTGAAGATGGTAGTTACAGGAAAAGCGCGTTCAAAGATTCGTTCAGCGATGAAGGAGGAGAAACGCAAGGCAGGTGTATCGGGCATGGAAGCATTGCAGAGAAAGTTTAAAAGTTTGAAAATAGACTTTGAAGATAATGTAGATTATCTAGTCAAAGAGTTAGGATTTACAAGTAGACCAGATCTGTATTTTGCACTTGCGGAGGAACAGATTAAGATGTCTGAAATTAAAAATTTCGAAGTCATTTCTGGAAAGTTGAGTAAGATTGTGGACTTAACTGAAGAAGTGGATATCGCAGCCGTTGATTCTGGAAAAAAGAAACAGACTAAGGAGATATCTAATCTAATAATCAATGGCGAAAGGGCTAATAATTTAAGTTACGAGTTTGCAAAGTGTTGTAAGCCTGTGCAAGGTGATGACATTTTTGCCTATGTAACGAGTGCAGCGGGAATGAAGATTCACAGAACGAATTGTAAAAACGCCACACATTTATTAGCAAACTTTGGGTATCGCGTGTTGAAGGCAGAATGGCAGGGTATGACAAAAAGAAATTTTGTTGTAGACCTTCTGATTACTGGTGTAGATTCAGGCCCTGGTGTTATTCAACAAATTACAAATGAGATTTCTAATAATTTAGGATTAAATATTAGATCTTTCAGTATTTCTGGTACTGAGGGATACTTTGAAGGTCAAGTGAGTTTATTTGTTTTAAACAAAGATCAACTTAACATTGTTATAAAATCAATCGAAAAGCTTGATGGAGTGTCAAGTGTGACGAGAATAGAAAAATAATTATGCATACATCTGAAAAAGTTTTAGACAGTCTTATTGAAGACGTAAGAAAAATGTTTTCCAATCATCTGGAGGCTAATCAACTTCGTAAAACTCCGGAGCGGTATGCAATTTTAGAAGAGATATATAGAAGAAATGATCACTTTGATGCAGAAGCATTATACATCCACATGAAAACAAAGAACTATAGAGTATCTAGAGCGACTGTGTATAATACTTTAGAACTTCTTGTGGGTTGTGAATTAGTAACTAAGCATCAATTTGGAAAAAACTTAGCTCAGTATGAAAAGTCATATGGCTTTAAGCAACATGATCATTTGATCTGCATTGACTGTAACAAGGTATTAGAGTTCTGTGATCCACGCATTCAGCAAATTAAAAACATGATGGGAGAAATACTGGATTTCACTGTGATACATCATTCATTAAACTTGTTTGGGAAATGTAATAAAACGAATTGCCTTAAATAAAAAATGAGCCCAGATATCGCTAAATTACTGAGCTCATGACATACATAAACACCCTTCTCTTCCTCTAACGAATGTTAGATATATTTTCAGAATAAGTTTCGTGAAATAAAGTAAAATATGAGCTCAGACATCGCTAAATACTGAGCTCATGACATACATAAACACCCTTAATTCTTATTCAAATTATTTCTTCAACCTACTTCTAGGAAGTAATTAACTAAAAAAGTGACTGTTATGATTTCATGAGCTTAACTGGCCAGAACGGCGAGCTATAAAATATCCAAATTTCAAGTTCATTATCATTATCAGTACTTGTAAGAACTTCTTTATTTCTAGATGTTCTTACAATAATAAATGTAATGCATTTAACTATTACTTGCTAGATTATAACACATTACTTAGGTCTTAGTCCCAATTTTGACGCTTAGCTTACATTTAACCCAGAGTAAGAATGTTATAAAAGAGACATTTTCGATGATAAATAAAGAGTGAGCAATTATCGCTCAGCAATATGATACGTCATGCGTGAGCTGCCTGGAGTGGATGACGAAGTCATAGTCCTTTAGGACCGACTGAATAAGGAGCAAGGAAGGGAGCGACCCATAATGCAGGACTTGTCCTGAATTATGTCCTGAGTGTAACGAAGGATTTAGGGCACGCCCAAAA
>CALCMJ010000066.1 GCA_937967615.1 uncultured Saprospiraceae bacterium | reverse complement strand
AGTTGGTGGATTGTTCATTTCTTTATTAAGCCCTGGTCCTTTAATTGTAAACCGGATATTTGGCTTTACAGTGTCTACTGTAGGAATTGTTACACTACAACTACTTAAACCTAAAATTAATAAGCCAAAGAGTAAAAGACTGCAGCATTTATTCACATGATAAATTGATTTCATAGGTCTTTGTTTTTATCTATATCAAGATTGTTATAGACTTGTTACCCTATGTGCTGAAAAGTAAATTAAATTTAATGAACTAATTAGAAATAAAGCATCTATAATTAATAACACTTTTAAGAGATATTCTGTTAAGAATCCAACCAAGACTTAAAATCTCTAACCTTTTCCCTACTTACAATAAGCTCTTCATCGCTCGTAATATCAAGCTCTAGCTTTAACCTACTATTAAGGTAGTTATGTGCTTTCTTGACTGCATCTAAAGACACTATATGTTTGCGATTAATTCTAAAAAACTGATTGGGATCCAATTCTTTTTCTACGCTATCCAAGGTCTTGTCTATATGTTGTTTTTTGTTATTCTTATCTAATGAAAAACTCAGGCCATCTTCAGAATACAAGAGTCTAATCTCTGAACTATTTAAGTAGGTATATGCATTTCCAGACTTTATTAAAAACCTTTGCTTATACTGGCTCTTTGGATTAAACATTTCTTTTGTAATACTAGACCAATTAAAATCTGACGAGGCAGCTGTAGGGAAAAATTCTTGGTATTTGCGAATTGCCTTTTGCATTGCTTCTTTTTCAATGGGCTTTAATAGATAATCAATACTATTTACTTTAAATGCATTCAAGGCGTAATCATCATATGCAGTTGTAAAGATGATTGGACATTTGACTTGAATTTGTTCAAAAATTTGAAAACTTAAACCGTCTGCCAATTGGATATCACAAAAAATGAGATTGGGTTCAACGTGGGAGGCAAACCATTTTATAGAATCTTCCACGGAATCTAGGACTTCCAAAATGATTGCATCCGGTAATTCTTCAAGGATCATCCCTTTCAAACGTTTGGCAGCATAAAATTCATCTTCTATAATCAGAATACGCATCTATTTGGATTTAATTATAGGTAAACTCACAATAAATTCTTCTTCTGTCTCCTGAATAATAATTTCCTTATCTACAAGTAAATTATATCTAGATTTAATATTTGCAAGACCCATCTTTGTGGAATTATATTGTTGATTTTTTTTCTGCAAATTATTTTTTACATGAATATGTGTATCGCTCGAAGTCAGTTCAATTTTCAAGGGTTTGGTTTGCGATGTAATATTATGTTTTACCGCATTCTCAATGAGGATCTGTAATGAAAGAGGGAGAATAAAGTTATCATACTGCTCTTTATCAATGGTATTGTAGATATGTATTTTTCCTTGAAAGCGGGTCTTTAATAAATAGATATAGGAATCAAGTGCAGTCAATTCTTGCTCAATAGTAACTAGTTTTTCATCTCGATATTCTAAAATATTTCTGTACGTTTTTGACATCTGTTGTACAAACTCAATCGCAAGGTCAGGTTCTTCTGGTATAATAGTAACAAGCGTATTAAGACTATTAAATAAGAAGTGTGGGTTTACCTGATTCTTAAGTGTACTCAGTTTTTGTTCCGCAGTAATTTGTTCCAGTTGCTTCTTTTCCAATTCAATGCTTTTGGATCTATTTAAATAGTATATACCTTCATACACAAAAAAGAAAAGCGAAATGAGTAGTATAGAAATCAATGTGGTCTCAATTCCTTCTTCACCTCCACGCCAAAAATTCGTATGGTCTGGTAATAATGAATGCACTAAGTAGCCCACTATAACTTTTATAGCTATAAACATGAGCAGCATCCTGGATCCTATATAGATCAGTCTAGCAGTTGTGAACTCATATCCAGGATACTTTTTGTGGTAATTTTTTTGAATATACCTAAAGCCTAACCAATATCCTGCAGTGAACATCAAACAAGCCGCTAAACAAGACCCTTTAGAATTCATGAGTCCATCTACCCCGAATATCATAATTGTAGCATAGACGGAAACAAAAGGTATACCCAGTAGTACGAGCCACGTATCATCAAATCCATATATATCTTTAGTCCCTTTCAATTATCTATAAATTTAAACAGAGTATTCTACTTGTGGGCATTAGAATGCTATAATTTAGAATTCAATCTTATACATGAAATTAGGAAAGAAACCAATCTGAAAAACATCATTCACTTCATTTGTTTGCCTATTATATCTTTTGGCAAATATATTCTCAGAATTTGTCACGTTCTGGATATCAAAGTAAAGCGCTTGCGAAAACCCACGTTTTTCATTATTCATCTTAATCCCCATTTTGACATCCCATCTAAAATAAGAACTGTGTTGCTCACTGAAGGCAATTTCTTCCTGAAACATCTGAACTCCGTCCACCATAGAAGCAGGCAGATCAACTGGAGTATAATATCTTCCTCCTGCATTTGTGATTTTTGTATCAAAAGTGATTCTATGTTGTCCATTACCACCCCATTTAAATTCTTTCCCAGCGAGTGCATTTAAGACATACTTATTGTTAAAGGCAGTATTTCTTTCAATGCCATCGCTACCCTCATATTTTGAATCAAATATTGATCCTGTTAATAAGGTATAATATCCTTTATCAAAAAACTTTTCAAGAGTAAGTTCAAGTCCCATATTCCTTCCTGTGCCTTCATTCACTAAATCATCTTTATCTACTGGAAAACCAAAGTCTGCACCCACATTTAGAACAGAAAAGCTACTTGCTTCGCGTTCAACAGGAACATTTGAAACATCCTGATAGTACAGTTCTATTTTTGATCTCCAGCTTTTGTTTATCCTAAAATCATGTCCTAGCACAAACTGATTTGACTTACTAAAATCCAATTCTCTATTTGGATACGTAGTTTCTGATGTTTCCATATTCACCTTGCTGGTGATTTGGATAGGAATAGGCTGTGTTTGATTATGTAAACCAAAACCCAAATTTATTTTATGCTTTTCTGCTAACTGCCATTGGAGAGCAGCTCTAGGCTCAATCGCTGTTTGTCCATTGAGATCATAATACATCCCATGCACTCCAAGATTGAAGGTCAACTTCTCATTTATCCGATAAGAACCCTGTGCAAATGGCTGCAATAACAAAGTACTTTCTTGAAAATCATATATTTCTCTTAGCTCATAAATGCCATTGCTATCAATATCATCTGCAAGCTCAGCACTTTGAAAACTAAGGCTGGCGGAAACACGTTCAGCTAAAAATCCAATTCTTGAGGTAAAGCGACTGCTGTGTTTTGTATTGAAATAACTAGAAACAGAATATCTTCCTAGTGCATCATCACCAACTACAAACGGTGCTTTTACTTCTGTATCAAACTGATAGTAGCGATCTCTTTGAAAAGCAACAGAATTTCCTGATGCAGCTATAACTGTTCTTAAGTAGCTATTATCACCAATCATTAAATTATGCTTTAAACCTACAACGCCAAATTGTGAATCAGCGCCAGAATCTTCATCATCCGCTGCAAAGAGATCTGTCTCGTCTACTTCCTCTCTTAAAAATTCAATATCACTGCGGCCTCCTACGCCAAACAAAATGACATTCCCTAAAGCAGACCTTCCAAAATCAAGTTTAAAAGATAGGTCATAATAATTAGGAACAGCATTTGTGCCAATGTCCAATCCTATAGCCTGTGCAATCCCTACAAATGAATACCGTCCTGCGACTAAAAAGCTTCCACCATTTTCTTTAAACATAGGTCCTTCTACCATACCTTCAAATCCTGTTATTGCACCCAATTGAAAACTGTATTCGTTTTTGTCTTTGTTGCCACTTCTAAATCCTAAATCAAAAACTCCAGAGAGTGCGTTGCCATATTCAGAAGGAAAGGCAGAAGTAAGAAAATCTGAATTCTTTAATAAGTTAGGATTCAATGCGCTGACTGGACCACCTGTTGTTCCTACTGTTGAAAAATGGTTAGGAGAAGGAATAGGAATTCCCTCCAATCTCCAAAGTAAACCCGTAGGACTATTCCCTCTAATTACGATATCATTCCTACTATCATCTGCAGTACTTACACCTGCAAAATTTCCAGCAAGACGCCCTACGTCTGATCGACCACCAGAAAAGCGATTTACTTCTTCCATACTGAATTGTCTGGATGATACTGTCGCCATTTCATTTATACTTCTGTCCTTATCAATCTCAGCCGTAATAACAACCTCATCTAAGCTTACTAAAGATTCCTGCATAGCAATATTCAAATACACTTCTTTTCCAGCAGTAACTTCCACATTAGGAACGATTACTGATTCATAGCCCAAATAACTGACTTCAAACGATTGTCTACCTAAAGGAACAGAGGCGATCTGGAACTCCCCATCTATATCGGAAGTTGATCCCAGACCGCTCTCATCAGTGATAATAATAATTGTGGCTCCTATCAATGGCATCTCTGATTGCTGATCAATTACCAAACCCTTCACGGTCTGACCATTCGATTGTGCAAACGCACTGAAAGAAGATAAAAGCAATATGTTGATAGCTAGTAAAAAAGATTTTAGTTTTCCTTCAAGAAATAATCCTCTTTGTCTTAGTTGTTTTATATCTGTTGAATTCATTTTATTAGTTTATAGTATGAATATCACTCGTATTAAGCTAGTTTAAAAGACAATTCTCATGAGCTGTAGAATAATGACTGTGAACTGTAATTTCCTATACAAATCTTTTGTTTATTGAATTATGAAGATCATATCCTGGAACTGTAACATGGCATTTAGGAAAAAGTTTGAGCGGATCTTTGCTTTAAAGCCTGATCTACTTTTCATCCAAGAATGCGAACATCCGGATCGATTAAATGAAACGATAGACCCTTCATTGTATAATGAAATACATTGGTATGGAGATAATCCTCATAAGGGTTTAGCTGTATTAAATTTCACAGAATTTAAACTACATTTTTTAAAAACCCATAATCCTGAATTTAGATATATTCTGCCTTATCAGCTTGAGATAAATAAAAGTGCAATTCAGCTTTTTCATATTTGGGCAATGCCCCATGAAAATGATCGTGCTAAAAGTTATGTTGGGCAAATCTGGCAGGCTATTCAGTATTACTCTTATTCTGAAGAAGCAACAATTCTCATAGGAGATTTTAACAGTCACGTGCAATGGGACAAGGAACGGAAGCACGGAAATCATAGTGATCTAGTAAATTATTTAGCCGATAAGAGTATTGTGAGCGCTTACCATCTTCAAAGAAACATGCAAGCAGGTGATGAAAAAGAGGATACATATTTTATGTATAAAAAGAGAGACAAGGGATATCACATGGATTATTGTTTTCTATCTACATCATTGTTACAAGCAAATTTTAATTGTCGTATTGGTAAATATGAGAACTGGATTGAGTTAAGTGACCATCTCCCTATAATACTAGACTTATAATTGTAAACTTGGAACATAAAGAAAATTACTGCCTGAAGCAATGACACTATCACTTCAGGCAGCTAATTAAATACAAACTAAGATTTGAAAAACAACTCTGAAAACACTCTTTCTTCTGTTTTTATAGATATGAAATAAACTCCCTTTTCTAAAGTTCCAGTATCCAAGGTAAACTTGGATTCATTAAATTCTTTTCTTACAATAGATTTTCCTTCAGTATTTAAAATTTCAACCGCGTATTTTTCATAATTCGTTTCTGATAGGTCAATATTAAGTATATCCTTAACAGGATTGGGGTATAGTTTTGGCATAATCGTTTCAATAGTTTCTGTGCTTAATTCACCATCCAATAATACTGCATAATCTTGCACCTCCCCTTCAAAGTATCTTTCGCATGGATTTGGGTTTGGATATGTACATCCAGGAGTTCCACACGGACTTAAATACTGAACACGCATCGTTGTTTTTCCTAACTCTGTATAGTCCGCATTAAAATTATGGGGGCCATCAAAAACAGGGTCATTAAACACGAGTTCATCAGTCTGATAGATATCATCTTTATTTATATCGATCCAAATCCTGTAAAATCCAGTTTGTTCTGGCTGAGTGGATTGTGCAAATGGCTGCATACTAAAGTTATTATTCCCTTGTTTTACATCCAGACAAACATTCGTATAATCTCCATAACCATAATCATTTGCAGATTGGTGAATCTGTCCATTCAAAACAATCTCTTCCATCCAAGGACCACATCCATGGCTTACACAAGTTGGCATTGAATTGTGAGAAAAGAAATGTATTGGAAGATCCACTGCGTTCCCATATAGTTCATACGACACATTTCCTAAATCATATGGTCTTAATCTATTCACTATATTATTTACATCTGAAGACATATAAATAATACGCATAGTTTTTATACCCGGTGTGTGGGGAGGTTGTGAAAATTTTATGTTTCCATTAAAATTAGCATCACGTGAAAAGAATTCTAACTCTGTGTCTTCAAAATTTCCATCTTCATTATGGTCAACAAAAACAATAACGAGATGGTCTACTGCGTCGCATGAATTACAAGAGGTATTATAAGTAAAAGGGATGTTTTCATTTTTTATTGCTGCAACAAAGTCATTGGTCAGAATATTATAACCGCTATTCGTTCCAGGAACTGAAATTGGATTGCAGTTTACACTAAAATCTACAAGTCGCGCGTCATTATCTGATCCGTTTAATAAGGCCCCCTGATAATTTGTTGCAGCTTCTGTAAACCATGTGAGCAGAAAAAACTCACCTCCCCCATTCGCTTTTGAATCGATCACATATTCTCTCTTCATTCCAGAATTATAGTTAACTCCTATCGATTCACTCTCATCTCCAAACTGCTGACCCATAGTGCAGATACTATCTTCAACTTCGCATGGAGATCTGAGCAAAATAAGATCAATATCAGCAACAGGTTGTGCATAGGATACTGGATAAGTTTGGACCACTCCTACATTAGAAACTCCTAAATTTTCTGTTAAATCATATACTATCTCATTCCCCGGTGTTGGAATTACCATAGCTTCATTGACACAGGTAAACTGAGTTACACTATTTTGATAATTACTGCCTGAACTATTTCTAAATGTAAGTGTATTAGGTACTAAGGTTTCAATGTTACTGCAATCCAAAATGTTACATCCTATTGAAAGTTGAAAAGCACCTCTAGAATCTCTGCTATCTACTATAATGTAATATGTTCCCGATTCTAAATAAACGCTAAAATCTTCATCACCTGAATTATATCCAGCAATCTCCCCTCCAGTATCGCCTAGCAAACATGATGTTCTATCAGAGCAATCTGTCAATATAAACACATCAATATTAAGACCTCCCGTTAATGCAAACGCTTTTATATCCACAAGACGGGGAACAGTCAACTCTAACTTATAGATTTGCTCATACCCTATTTCATCTCCAAATCCGGATTGGCAATAATCCATTACATTTGTTTGCCCAACACTTAGCATCTCTGTTTTATTAGATACAACATCACCACATTCTATTGTAAGTGCCTTACTGCAATCCAATTCTTCTGAACACGACAAAGTAAGTGTGTATGTACCAAACCCATCCTCAGTATCCACATGCACAAAATATACTCCTGGCTGAAACAAAAAATTAAAATCCTCATCACCAGGGGTTGCCCCATAATCTATTTGTCCAAATTCATCTGGCACGCAATCTTGATCATCGCAATCTTTTGTAATATAAATATCATGATTGCCACTCCCTGAGTCCAGTGTAAGTACAAAGTTTACGAGTATTTCTTCTTCAATGACTATTTCATAAGTATCCTCATATCCTATATAGCCATTTTTACCACACCAAGATGTAGTATTATTTTGAATGGAGCCAATATCTTCAGTAGTCCCAGAATAACTCGCATTACACTCCATAAAAATTGGTGAAGAACAATCCAATTCTTGATTGAGGCAATTTAAAGTTAGGGTATAATTCCCTTCTGGTGTTAAAGCTTCCAGAGTAGAACCATCAACGATGATGGTATAATTTCCAGGAGGAATTATCACAGAAGCCAATTCATTTCCTGTTGTATTCCCATTAAAACCGCTGACACAATCATTAGGGTCACAGGAGTTCAACAGAAATACGTTTACATCAAAATCTGAGCTTGTAGCCTGTATTTCTAGTTCTGTCCATATATTATTATAGAAGATATAGTGATCTTCAAATGCATGTTGATTATTAGTTCCACAATAACTACTTAGATTATTTTGAACAATTCCTGCTATTATCCCTAAACTTCCGACTACGCTATCACCACAATCTAATATTGGGCCGGTAGAATTTGCACACGGAATAGTTTCAATAACATCAAAACATTCAACTCCAAGAGTAAAATCACTATTCGCAGGTGCACCTCCAAAATACTCTCCATCAACAACTACAAAATAATTTCCTGCTAGTAATTCAATAGTAAAATCCTCGTCACCTGGTGTTACTCCTATTTCTGCCGCAATACATTCGTCCACATTGCAATCAGCACTGAGGATAATTATATTCAGATTAAAGTCCGGATTTGGAGTAATTTCCAAAGTAAAGTTTATGCTCGTAAAATAAGGAACGTGTAAATTAAATATTTGCTCATTTCCCCCTTGTTCAAATACATCAAAGTTGCAATAATTTTGTTCTTGGTCTATTCCATCAATGGTGGACTCCATAACAATATCGTTACAATGCAGGACTATATTCTCTGAGCAATTAAATTGGCCAGTACTATAATGGAATGTACTTACTAGAAGTACGAATGTTAAAAGTGTTCTCATAATTTTCAAATTATATGTTAGTAAATATGTTATTCATTTGTTTTAGGTAAAATAAGTTCGGTCGTGGGATTTGATTTTGATTTTGTTCCATCCTTGTAAAATGCTGCAACAGAATATTGATATGTTTTTCCTTCCTCTACTTTTTTATCTATGCAACTGCGTACGTCAAAGGATAAATATTCTAATGGGGCTTTTTGATGATCTTGGGATTTTTTAAGCACTACAAATCTGCCTTTCTCTGTTGAATTAAAATCCCAGCTTAATTTAACCTGCTTTTTTTCTTTGTCATATTCTGCGATTAGATTTTGGACTCCCTCTTGATAAGGACTTTTGTAGCCTTTTATATGCACTGGAAATGAAGGGTTTGAATAATTGTTTGCATCGTCAAGGGCAATGATTTGGTATTTAATTTTTTGACCTGCTTCCACATTTAGATCTTTGTATTCTGTTTGATTTAGGTCAATGGTAATTGTTTCCGTACTATTTCCTTCCACGGTTTTTAAAAGACTTTGTGATACCACATCTGTAGAACTACTCACTCTCCAACTTAGATAGACTCCATTTTCATCTACTGAGTAGTCATGGATCACGGGAGAGACAGGTGCTACCGTATCTGGTTTAGAAAGGACCAACATTTCTGAATCTTCAGAGTGTGCGTAGTGGACATCTACTGCTTGTACTTTATAGTAGATATTTTCAGAAAGCGTATTCAGTGTAATAGTGTCTTTGTACATATCTTCGTACACCATTTTATTTCCGTTCATAGCAATAAACCTATGGTGATCTGCATTTGCTCTGTAGACAACATAGCCTCTGACGTCCATTGCTTTTGAAGGAGTCCATTGCACCGTTACTACACCCTGAGAATCTATCACGCCTTTAAGTAGACTAGGTGGATCTGGGGGTGCTTGATTTTTAATAATAGCATGAAAAGGAAATGATTCTCCTTGATTCCCTTCGTGGTCTACTGCGATAATCTTATAAATATTTGCTTTAAATTCATCTGCTGTCTTATGTGTAAAGGTAGTAGAGCTTGGTGGCAAGATGGTGGGGGTTAATATGGAATAACTATTCCCATCATCAAGGGAGTGTGCAACTAGAAATCCTTTAAAATCTGGAGTAGAAATATGCTCCCATTCCAATACTACAGTGAGGCCTTCCGAATTCTCTCCTTTGATTACATAAGGGTTATTGGGTGCTGTTAAATCCTTTGGTTTCCCTGGAACTGCCATACTAGGCGGAGAATGATCACCAAAAACATCTATACCTACAATGCGGTACATATAGATTTTATTATTTTGTAGATGCTCGTCAGCATAAGATATGCTGTCCGCAACAAATGGATTCTCTTTGTTCTCTAAAACAGGTGCTCTTGTAATACGTTTATAATGAACACCATCGTCTGAGCGCTCTACATGCCATTGTCCATACATAGGATGGGGTTTCCATTGTAAAATCACTAGGCTGTCCATATTTTTAATCTGAGGTGGTACTGGAGAACTTAATGTGCGTATCTCTGATTTTTTGACTATTGCAACTGCAGTATCTGTTGCAACAAAATTGTGGGTGTTGTTTGAATATATTCTATACACATATTTCTTTCCTTCTTCAACATCCGTATCCTCATATCGCAATCCCAAAGCAGTTGCAGCATGTCCATTCTGATCAGCAAGGTAAAAGGAGAACAGAGCTCGTCTTCTTTCATCATCTCCTTTTTCTTTGAGGGAAAGCAATAGGTTTTCTGGATTCTCCAAGTTCAGTGTATCATACAAAAGTGCGTAGGCTGCAATTGTCAAAGAGTCATCTACACTTACACGCTCTTCAAACATTTTTCTGGACCATGGTTTAACTGACTGCTCAAGGACAGAAAAATTATCCGTCTCTGGAATATTAGTCTTATCGTCCAATGTTATGCGCTCTATTCTAAACCCCTCCTCGTTTAACTTACGCCATAAGGCTTGATTTGGATAAGCCCAACGCAAGACGATTTTATCCTTATAAGATTTTGTTTTCAAAAACAACTTTGTTTTAGGTATCTCACCCTGTCCAAATATGGAAATGCAAGAAAAAATCAGAATGCCTAATGGAAGTATCTTTTTCATTTTATCAATGGTTTATAGTTGTACAATGGTTTATAGTTGTATTTGTAGGATTAGTAATAAGACCTGGATGGCCGTTAAATTGAATACCAGTTGTGGAAGGAATCGTCGTAGGCTGAGCAATCCTGTTCGCCAGATAATCATAGGACGCACCAAAATTCTGTGCCCATTGCTTTA
Organism: uncultured Saprospiraceae bacterium; assembly: GCA_937967615.1. Classification (GTDB taxonomy): domain Bacteria; phylum Bacteroidota; class Bacteroidia; order Chitinophagales; family Saprospiraceae; genus CALCMJ01. The sequence goes on along the minus strand of CALCMJ010000066.1, from coordinate 22,599 downwards.
CAACACCCTCTGTTACTGGTGGATTGACTAATGCTAATAGATCTTCCATCAGTAAGGCCTCTTGTGTTGTCTGACCCTTCGTTATCGTTTTTCCAAAAAACTGTAAATTCAAAACTGGGTTTTCTATAATGGCTCCAGAACTGCTCAGGCTAGGTGCTTGCACATTTGTAGAGCTTGTATTTGGATTATATCCATTTTTAGGGTTAGTGGAACTACTGTTACTTTGAGGCAGTGTATTATTGAGGTAGTGGCCTATTAAGTTCGCAGCATAGTAAGCACTGACTGCTGGATCTGGATAAGCATCAATTATAAAATCTAGGTGTCGTTCTTCAATGCTACCACCTACAGCCGTATTTTGTCCTCCACCCTGATACATCCATAGATGTAAATCCTCATTCCATGTTTTCCAATCATAAATAATTTCGTCCAGCCACGATTTAAAACCATCGTGTGTAAAACTTAAAATTGGTGGAATCTCAGTTTTGCCTTTGATGTTTTTTGTGTCAATTTCAAAGTGCTTCACATAGCCATTTGCATCAAACACATCAAAACGTTCAGGCCCATAAAAACTAAGTGTGTTCTGTTTATCCCAATCAATAAGTATATCATCCCAATTTAATTTTTGCTGTATAGATCCTCTGACATCATCAAGTTCATCTTGGTCTAATATAACCCAACAGTCCTTTCCGTCACAATAGGATTCTGAACTACTATTATTATAATGCATTGCTTGATTAGAGATTGAAGCGTAAGTATATCCAGGTGGGGACCAATTTTTCTTTATAACATAAAACTTCACCTTACCCATTTCTAGAGATGCTACTTTCTCCTCTAGATTATCAAACTGTGATGTTTTGAATACATATACATAAATAGGCTTGTAACCTGCCTTAGGAATAAACAAGGTGTTTAATTTTCGTTCATTAACTACAGCATTGTATACTCCACCAGCCATGACTGTACCATCTTCCAATCTATAACTGGCAGCGAGATTTCTTTGCTCGACTCTAGTAAGGTTTGGGTCACCTAGATCCTTATTATTGTTTGCAACTGGAATCTCGCTTTCGCAACCAATCACATATTGGACAGCGTAATAAGTAGAAGGAAGAAAATCCATGGCAGGCCAATTTGCTTGCCAAAGCATACCTTTATCCTGATTAAAATCATAATGAGTATCATTTTGATGAGAAGGAATATCTAGTAGAATTGAAACATCCACTTCTTCTACATTTCCAATATCTGCTGAACCATTTAAAGGAATAAAGCGAGCTAGAAGTTTTTGATCATTCTGACCACCACAATCTTTGAATGCATATGCTCCGTTTAAGGCTAATGCCATTCCCGGATTAGAATCCTCTCTATAACAAAACCGACTTTCTAATTCATACGGAAAGGCATAGGTTATCTGGTCAGTAGGCACCTCATCAAATTCTTTTTCTGATGTAAATTTGATAGTTTTTTTACTTATAAATTCCTCGCCAGCATTGAAATTTCCCAGTGGGTCATCTCTTTTATATGTAGCAATAGTCCATGAGCCATTACACTGAAATGTTTCTCCAACTTTTTGCACAATCTTACATTCTTCTACTTGCGCACTCACTTCAATTTCATACAAATTATTAGGATATAGATAATCTGTGAACATCAAGTGTGCAGAACCACCATCCAAAGAGAATTTTAAGTTTGTATTTTTTATATTCCTTCCCTTCTGCTGATCAAATTCCACAAGACCTTTTCTAAATCTAAAGAGAAGATCTTGCATTTCTTCTCCGGCCTTATGCCTGTATGCATAGTGAATTTCATTCTCATAATTTGCAACAAGTGCAAAAGCAGCACTTGGTGTTGCATCTAGCGGAACAAGATTACTTGGATCATCGGGATATACATCCGTTATCATCTCAAGACCATCTAAATATTCTTTAGTTGCCGGCAAACATTTATCCCCAAAACTAAAATCAAAGTCTTCTGAAATTTCAATACAACCAAGTACCTCACCGTATACATGAAATGAACCCTCTGCCCAAGTTGGATTAAGACCTCCCGCTTGTAACTGTGCTCCCAATGCAAATCTGGCAAGATCTACTTCTACTATCTCACCTAAAAACCAAACTCTAACTCCCACATATGCTTCCACAGCAAAATAAGCCTGACCTAGTGCATACCAGCCATTATAACCAATAGGATCATACTGACCACAACCTCCTACCGTTTCTGAAATAAGAATACCATAACCTATACCCATATCAAGTCCTCCGTATAATATTCCAATGTCCAGTTCAAAATTTAATTCAGCATTAGCCCCATGCAGTAAACTAAACTCTGTTGAATTAGGGTCTGATAAAATATTTAGCATGGCCTGTAATCCATTCGGTTTTGATTGATTGCCAAATATGTGTTCAAACTTGTGAGGCAAAGGTGGTAAGGGGTCTATCTGATGATTCCCAGTTTCAAAGTAAGTTCCTCCTGTAAGCAAGTCATCTAAGAGAGAGATAGTAACAGGAGTTGTGGGAGTACCTACTTTTACATAATAATTATCTTTAATATTTCCAGAATTCTTCTTTACATAGATAGCTAGAACACCACTTGCTGTGATAATTGGGTCCATATTAAAGTCTACACCAAAATTTGCGGTATACGTGTCTTGCGCAAAATCAAAAAGCAGATCCATTTCTCCAGTCGCAATTCCTGATGTAGGTTCATAGCTGCTGTTTGTAAATAATCCAACATCCCCTGCAAAATTCAAATAATCTACACCTGAATTGTTTTCTGACAAGCCAATGCCAAGATTAATGTTCCCACAAAGTACCTGCCTAGCTCCAGAGCCAGGGTGACCACCAAAACCCACTCCTGCTGTAAAACTTAAGCCTGCACTTGCAGAAGGTGACAAGCCATCTCCTTGGGGATCAGAAGGGTCATTTACTATCACACGATGTCCTACACCTCCGGAAAATGAATATAGGGCGAAGCCTGAGAAAATTGGAATGCCTCCACCTGGAAGAGTAGGAATTGCCCCTTGTACAAAGAAATAATCATAAGGATTACTTGAATTTTGATAATCTGTAGTACCAAATCTTGAATAAATTCCAACCTCAAACATATCTACTACACCCAGCGTTATACCACCCTCAAAACCATCTCCCCAGGTTGGATGGTTTTCGTAAAAATTAATATGACCTTCTATAGTCACTACATCACCTATAGTCGCATCTACATGAATTGCTTTGACTTCGACTTCATCAAATTCAGGACCATTGTCATATTTTCCCCAAACAATAAATTCGCTTGCAGCAGTAGGGGCAAAATCTTCTGTGGATAATCCTATATGTCCAGCAAAGCTTAGTCCTACCCTTGCTCCATCAGCTAAGTCCATCGCTATCCCTACTGAGTCTATACCAAAACTAAATCCATACATACTTTTATCTGGAGATGCAAATGTCGTTGCAATGGTACCTGGCTCAAAATAATTCTCATCTGTCTTAAGTTGCATATTTTGAAACTGGATTTGCATAAAATTTAATCCATCTACACCTAAATCAAAATCACCATTTAGTGTTGCTGCTGCATTAAAGCCGCTTGAATTATTACTTACAATGATGTTTGAAGTATTTGCCAGATGCATATCTGCAACAAAAAGCGGAACAGTAATTTGATCATTAGGATTAAGATTTAATTGATAATTCCCTAGCGTATCAAAGTCTATTATTAGATTGTAATCCAAATAGTTCTGAGAATCGTTTTCAACAATAGGAAGTAAAAGTTTTCCATCTAGAAATCCATCCAAAAAGTTATTGTGCTTAATGATCACACCCAAATTATCAATCGAAAATCCCCATTCGCCAGCATTCAATTCGCTTGTCTTAATTATTTCCTGTACAGAAGCATGCATGGATACTCCAGCATCTCCAAGAAGCATACTTTCAACGCCAACAACAATGGGTCCTCCTGTATCAAAGAGGTCTGGGAGTTCCATATTAAAATTTGGAATAAAAAAACCATACCAAAGTGGGTCCTTTTCATCTTCCATAGAATCTGGGATGGCAGCAATATGTTGAACTGTTGAATGATCGTAAAACACAGGAGTATTCTGATCAAACTTAAAAACAACATCATCTGCATCTGTAATATGAAAATCTTCAAATTCTACTTCTGCTATCCAATCGTCCCACTTTACGGCATCTGTGGAAAGCACAAAACTCACATTGTCAGTACTTCCTGGTTTCTCGAGTATACTTGTTGGAAATAGGTATTCTAGTTCAATATGTAGGTTCTTAAATCCTGAACTATCAAATTCAATGTAGCAGTGATCTGTTGGGTTCTGAGATTCGCCTCGTATTATAAGTTTTCCAGTATCATTCAGTCCAAAATCAAACTCTGCATTTTGTGCCAGCAAGAGTTTCAATTCTCCGCAAAGATCTTCATTCGTCATGCAAACATCACTTGCTGCAACAGCAATCTTGTCTAATACCTCTCCTATTTCAATAACGACTGCTGCTCCAAAAGAACTTATTGTAGGAGTAAGCTCCAAGTCAGTAATTGCAAAAATATATCCGTCCGATTCTAAACCAAAGGGAAGTTCCATGCCTATGCTCTCTAAGAAATTTTCACCATCAGTTAAAATTGGTGACAATGGGTCAGCAAAGAAACTTTCCATGGAATCAATTGCACCTGGCGTATAATCCGTTGCGTTAGGAGGCATTCCATAACCAGGCATAAAGCCATACCCTTCTGGATTGGCAATTGCTTTAATATTTGTTGCGGCTATGATCCTATTATCTGAGTTTATCTGAACATCTGTAAACTGAATTCTAACGTTTACTAGACTTGAGTTTAAAAAAGGCAATGCTATTGTTCCTTCACCACTAAATTTTCCTTGGTTGTCAGGAGGTGATGTTATGTTTGTCACTTTTAGAGTAAAATAATTTAAACTAAAAGTATCCGCAGCGCTAACTTCTGGATTTGTAATAGCATTTGTATTACTCAGTGTAAACGCACAATTTAAACAAGCTGGTGAATTGCTAATATATGGAAGAGATAAGGTTTCTAGATCAATACCTGTGTCTTGGAAAATAAAGCTGCAAGCTTCACTAATTCCTAAGTTTATTATAGTCACCTGGTTACTTAGGTCCTTTGCTTGCACTGCCCAATAGTATACTTTGCCTGCGACAAAGGGAGGCGCTGAAACAGGATAAGTAAAACTATTGGTATTTAAATTTTCCGACTTATAGAATATGCTAAAGCCAGTAGAGATAGCACCCTGTATTACCAAATTAGGGTCCAAATCATCAATTAAAGGTGAAGATTCTACAATGTAAAGGTCATAGGCAACTTGAGCATTTGCAATTGCAAGTGGTACAGGTGTCCAAGTAAAAATAGGATGCTCTTGCACCTCGCCCTGATCACAATCTGGAAGGATCAATTCAGGTGCTTGTGCATACTGAAGAGGAATGTAAGAACAACCTGCTGGTTCATCCAGAGAAAGTGGCTCATCAGTATTAAAATCAAATGCTTGCAAGCAAATTGTATAATTACCCTCAGGAAGTAGCCCTGTCCTGTACATATATCTTTCTAGATCTGGATCTATTTCTACTATGATATTGTCTTGATCCAAAAAATCAAGGGCTCCCGCAGTGTTGAAAATTCGTTTTGTTTGAAACGGCCTTAGCTCTATGGGGAGAGCTGGGTTGTAATTTTCATCAGTCGAGATAAGGATATCATTATCACCCTCTATGCTCCCCTTTAATTTTACTAACTGATCTTGATTTGTATTATTTACCAGTGTAACGATTACAAATCTAAAATCCAGATAGTCATTTAACCTATGACTATAAGGTGCTTGTAATTGCAATGTTACAGTAACATCATTTTGTGCTGCGGCAGAAATTGCAGAACTAAAGATGATAGATGCTAAAAGGAGATTGCGAAAGGTAAATATTCCTTTTATGTGAAGTGTACTATTTTTCATTTTTTAAGAATTGATAGTTAAATTGAAGTGCTCCTATTAATTCTCTAAAAGAATTTGTTGCTAGGAGTTTATCAGAATTACGAATCCAAGTCCATGTACTCGTTACAGAGCTAGCAGCATTAATTGTGTACGTCCCATTTACACTAGCTCGTATGGTATTAGAAAGTTTTGTGATATCATTGCTTGTATTATAAAAGGACAAATTAAACCCAGTATTAAATTTTCTTTCCCCAATTGTTCTATTTCCATGAATGGCATACCCCAAACTCTGAATACCTAAGCCTTGATTAGCACTTAAGTAAGTAAGTGAAGCGCCTAAGCTTGAGCCAGTCTGGGTAAAAGCGTAGTTATAATTCAAACTGGAAGAAATTGTACGCATCTGCTCAATCTCTAAGAGGCTTAAATCGTTTTCAATACTGTTTACGTTAAAATTCAGACTTGCTGTGTGAGATGCCGTTTCTGAAGAAAATACAAGCATGGGAGTGATTGTAATATTTTGAGATACTGAACTGTAGCGAATAGTATCGTTTAAGGGATTTAATCTTGGGTCTCTGGTAACTCCAAAGTTTGCATAGTTCGCGTTTACGGAAAACTTTTGGTTAGGTCTAATATTTACATTTACAGAGTTAATAAGCCGTCTTGTTTGATAGCTATTCACTTTTGCTAAATCATTCTTTTGAATACCTATCGCAGCAGCCAGAACGAAGGTTCTCTTCTTGCTCTGAACACTTGCTTTAAATTTAATTCTTTCTAGGTCAGAAGTTCTTGAATAACTTCCGAGTGTTCTATAGTCAGGGTCTATCCTTGTGTAGCTAATTGAAGGATTAAAGTATTTTGATTTGAATCTCAAATCAGATTCCCAAGCATAAAGAAACTGAGAAGATTGATTTGTTGTATAGATGGGATCTACAATATTACGAATGGTACTATTGTCTAAGTTAACAGTATCTGCTAATTGATTATTTGTATAAGCAGAAATCCCAATCTGTGTTTTCCAGACAGCAAACTTCCCCAAGCTAAGCTGAGTTGTTGCACCAATTGCTGTATTCTGTTCAAGAGCAAGAAGCTGCTGTAAAGAGTCTGTGGGTGCTTTAATAGACATTTCATCATCCTTCGCATTCAGATATGCTAAATCGATATAGTTCTTTGCATTACCAACGCCTACTTTAAATCCATACCCTGACTGGGCGTATGAAGGAACGGATTTGTAGCGATAATCTCCTACACCGGCTTCTTCAATATCATAATCAACAGCCTTGCGCAGTCTACCTCTAAATGCTCCAAATCTAAATAGTCCAGGTTTCAGCTCTACGCCAACTCCTCTTATTCTAAGGCCATGCAATACATACTTTGAGTAACTAAGAGTATTATAGCCAACTAATAATTTGGCCCATTTGTAGCTTGGTGCCAGTCCGTACTGATTAAAGGGATGTTGATAATTTATATTTCTATTTGTATATGTAAATCTTAAGGGAATACTAATTCCATAAAAAGAAAAAGTAGGACTAGCTGCTATTGAATAGCTGTAAGGTTCTTGTCTCAGGTCAAACTGAGATGTTCTATAAAACTGGCTAGCTAAATAGATTTGCCCTGAAAGCTCAAGTGGATCTTTATTCTGAATTCCTGATAAATCTTGACAATAAAGTCCTATACTAGAACATGACAAAATTAGCAATATCCATAGCGTGCTAATAAACATTCTGGTCATTAGAAAGTTGTTACTAAATATGAATTACAGTCTTATTGAATGATAATTAAAACTAAGCCCTCTACTTTAATAAAAAAATAGAGATTTAGTATTTGGCGGGTTTAGTGATTCTTTGGTTGAAATGGATTAGTTGTCACATTAAAGAATTTCATATTACTTGAGAAAACCCCAATTCTGAATTTATACAAAGCGATCTAAAAATTCTTGACGTTTTGATCGGGCTAATATAATCTCTTTTCCATCTTTCATCTTGATATAACCACCATCTTGCCTTACGAATTCTTCCATATATTTTAGGTTAATGATATGGGACTGATGGGGTCTGAAAAATGTATCTGATGGAAGTAAATTTTCAAAATATTTTAATGTTTTCGCTGCATATACCTTGGTACCATCTTCTCTATAAATATAGCTATAGTTTGAGTCTGCTTGTAATCTTACTATATCATCAAAAAGTATAAAAACTACCCCGGTAGCTGTAGGGACGGCTAGCTGATCTTTTACAGGAGTCTTTAGTTGCATTTGAGCAAATAACTCAATAAAATCCGTTTTATCATACCTCGGTGTATCCTTTTCCGTAAGTCGATTTGACAGGCCAATTAATTCTTCCTGAACAATTGGTTTCAATATGTAATCTATGGCATAATATCTAAAAGCACGCAGAGCATATTCATCGTATGCTGTTATGAATACAACATTGAAATCAATATCCTCGAGGATATCAAGCAATTGAAAGCCATCAATCTCCGGCATTTGTATATCTAGAAATAGTAGATCAATTTTATTCTCTTTAAGATAGTCAATCGCCTTCTTTGGTTGATTAAATATTTCTTGAATCTGAAAGTTTGGACAATGTTTATTAAGCATATATTCAATAATATCTGTGCTCTTTTTCTCATCATCAACAATTATTACTTTCCATTCTTTCATGATACATCTATTTTATTATAAAAAACAAATGCGTTAAATTGAGTTGTTCTATAGTTCAATTACGCAATTTCGATTTTTGTATTTATGTTTCCAATTCTACATTCTTCATTTGTGGTATTTCAATAATTACACGCGTACCTGTAGCCTTCCCTTCTTCATTATAAAGATCAATGATCTTAGTATCTGTTTCTATACCATATACTTTTTCTATAAATTTTAACCTGTCATCCGTAATTTTCAAGCCCAGTGACTGTTTTTTTATTTTTTTCAATTGATTTATTCTATTTGCCGCTTCTCTCCCTATTCCATTATCCTCTACCACACACACAAGCTTATTGTCTTCAAGGTAAACCTTTAGGTCTATATGCCCTACACCCTCCTTGTTCATTAAGCCATGCCAAATAGAATTTTCAATATAAGGCTGTATAATCATTGGAGGAATCAACAAATTCATTGAATTTACATGTGATCTTAACTCAATATTATATTCGAACTTTTGTTCAAACCGTAGGCTCTCCATCTCCAGGTATAATTCAATCGCGTCCAGTTCATTGGAAAGTGGTATCAGTTTGGATTTAGAATTCTCTAGTATTAATCTAATCAAACGTGAAAATTTTGCTAAATAATTTGAAGCGTTATCCTTGTCATTTTTAATGATAAACCAATTGATGGAATTAATTGAATTAAAAACAAAATGCGGGTTCATTTGAAGCCTCAATGCGTTCATTTCAAGCTCATAAATTTTTTGATTAAACTCTTGTTTAATTTCTAATTCTTTTCGTATTCTCGCCATCCTATTTTTATAAAAAAGGTATGCCAAAGCTAGTATAAGCACACCGAGTAAAAACCAGAACACACTATATTCAAATAGGGTTTTTTGGACATACACTGTTACTGCTCCACCGTGGGTCCATTCTAAATTTTTATTAGCTGCTTTGTAATAAAAAGTATATTCTCCTCCCGGTATCTTTGTAAAATGCGCAGAACCATCTAGATTTGGTTTAGACCATTCTTCATCGTAATTGACCAGTTTATACGAAAAGTAGTTTAATGCATTCTCATTATTATTGATTGCCCTAATATCGAACTCTATACTTCGAGTCCCTTTTTCAAGGTAAAGCGTATCTTCAGAATAAGAATTAATTGGGTAATGCTTAGCCTCTATTGAAAAGGATTCCAGGTATGGTTTTACCGGTAATAAATCAGTCAGCAATGAGTCAGGGTGAAAATGATGAAAACCCATATGCGCTCCAGCGAGTATTGTGCCGTCTTTAATCTTATAAAAGAATTTTCCATTCCTTCCTGGAAATCCAATACCTTCCTTTATTCCAAAATTATTGAATTGGGTAGAGTGTGTATTAAATTTTGAAAAACCATCTCCAGTATTAAGCCATAAATGTATTCCATCATCATCAGGAATTATTTTCCCAATCTGATTATATTTTGCATTCTCTGCATTCTGATAATTAAAAATATTTGCTATTCCCCCTTTGTCTAAAACCAACTTAAAAAGCCCATAACCATCGCTCCCAAGCCACAGGGTATCATGAACTTTTAATGAATAACTTAATTCAATATTAGAAATAGGATGATCCTTTAGTTCTTCAAAAGGTTCAAGCGCATACTCAGATTCCGTACTATTTATAATACATTTCCGTAATCCAAATGGTGTCGTGCAGAAATATATATTGTTATACACTTCCTTAACATCTATTACAGAAAAACCAGAATGTTCCAAATCTGAAACTGCAAATTTAATCTTGTTGAGTTTTTTACCTAAAGTGTCGAATTTGAACAGTCCATCGAACTTCGTTGATATCCAAACATCAGAAGAAAAAGAAAATAGCTCATGAATCTGGCACAAAGGAAATTCCGTATTAAATTTTACAAACAATGGAGCTTTAACAATTTTTTGCAATTCCCTATCAAATTTGAGAATACCCTCTGAAGTTCCAAGTATTAAATTAGTATCACTGTCTTCTATAATTGATTCAATAGTTACATCTCTGTTTTCATACCCTTCTTTTGATTTATAAGGGAAGTTCTGCATTGATTTATCATCCCAATCAACATACAAAAGGCCATCTCCAAAATGTGAGCCAATAAAAAATCTACTTGTTGTTTTTTCGTGATAAAAGCCGCGTTGCCAGTTGGATTTTACTTCTCCAAATTTAATGGGGTTATATTCAAAAGGATTAGAATAAGATTTAGCAACGATAATCTGTTTCTGGCTAATAAAGTAAGTAAGCCTATCCGATATCTTATAGACCTTCCATATTTCCGCCAAGTCTCTTCTATCCAGTCCAAGCTCAGATTCTGTAATTCTTTCAAAACTATAATCATTGAGATTTATAAGAATAAACCCCGATCTTCTAGCTCCTACTAATACTGTGCTATCATTCCACGTTGTATAAGTACGTAGTAGGTTATCCAATCTTTCTTCACTTTTAATGTAAACTTTTTTCTTCCACTTCTCGGTGTTAAGATCAAGTACTTCAAATCCAGAATAATCAATTATATTGGGTGAAACTATTAAGTCATTTTTATTTATATAAATCCCATGTCCAGTTGCAACTAAAGGTTGTGAATTAAGTTTTTCTTCGTAATACTGTATTAATTGAAACTCCTTGCTTTGCTTATCAAACTTTATTATTCCGTAAGAACTCGCTATCCATAAACATCCACCGTAGTCAACCACGCCCCCAGATCTAGAATATTCTGCATTTGGGTATACTTCGTTCACTACAGGCCATGCATTATAGGTTTGAACTATTCTATCATCAATATTAATCTGATGTAATTTGAAATCATTTGTTATTAGCCATGTAATATTTTCCTTATCAAAATAAATATCCCCGCAAGCATTATGTGTAAGTTTAAGGTCCGCAGTTTTGGAAGAATTGACTAAAACATATTCATGTTTTTTAAAATCGTACACGATTAAACCTCTATCATGTCCCATTATCCAGAGCCTACCCTTAAAGTCAAATTCTAAATGTCTAGAATTAAGGGTATAGAACTTTAATTCATCCGTCTGGAATTCTGGTCGTAAAGAATATCTATCTCCATCAAAAGTCATAATTCCATCCGGAGTAGTCAACCATATGAGACCATACTTGTCCATTGTTGCTCCTTGCTGGTAATGCCCAAATCCTACTAAATTTTTAGTATGACTTTGAAACACTACTTTGTCAAAACTCCAATCCTTGATATGAAGCTGTCCACTTAAGCTGGATAGTAAGTTCAATAGAAGAATAATGATTATAAATAATAGTCGCATACTAAAAGGTCAAAACTAAGTCTATAGGTTCTAAAATATGACTTATTCCCCTATCTACAAGAGTGTTTCTAGTAATTTGTATGTATCTCCCTCAATCAACCTATATGAGTTATTATTTGGTTATGAGGAAAAACTGATACTTTAATCATGCCATAGCCAAAAAATAGAAATACACTAAAAGATCTTGAAAAGTGTTTTGATCTTTTCCTTGAGAATGTGGTATCTGTCTTCAGTAATTTCTATCGTTTCATCTGCGTTGACAAGAATATTCTGGTTTTTAATTTTCCTTGCATCAATCACTTTTACGATATGATCTAGGAGATGAGAATCCTTATCAAAGAGATCTTGCATAGTCTCCTTAGAAATTTCATATAAAAAACAATCTGAATCTGCTTTTACTGTTGCGCTTCTAGGCTCCCCCAATACAAGGGACATTTCTCCAAAAAACTGACCTGGACCTAGCTTACCCACTTTCTTAAAATGTTCGTCTGAATCTGAGTGCACTAAAACTGAAGAATGCTGAATATCAGTACCCAAAAAATGATTTTACGAAGAGTGTTCATTTGCTAAAGTTGTTCCTCAAATAGCTTAGAAATTAATAAATCTATTTTGCTTAAGTTAAGCAATTACTTGACAAGTTTTTAGCAAATAAAAAATCTACTCATCAATTAACCCTATTCCTTTCTGCCTCAGAGCCAGTCTGCCTCTTTCTAGCACTCTTCACTTTATCATTCCCAAAGCGCGTACTATAACTAAGAGTAAACACTCTGTTGGAAAAATCAAAATCTGCATACGTTTTAAATCCTAATTCTGGAATATCTGTACCGCCTGAATACGTCACTGAATCAAATACATCCCTGATATTAAAACTTAATCGGTCCCCGTTAGATAGCTTTTTTTGCAAGCCAAAGTTAATTCCATAAATAGGCTCATACTCGGCTCTACCATCCTGAGCAGCCGAATTGTAAAACCCTGAAAGTTCAGCTGAAATATTATGTGGAAACTGGAAACTTTGAGTTGTATTTATAGTATAAGCTGACTTCTCACCTTGCACATAGGTCCCTTCATAAAATGAATTGACTTGGGACCATAAATAAATAAAATTATTTTGCATTGTCCAGTTATTCCCAATGTATACTGGAATGGAAACAAGGGTAGAAAATAGTTTTGTATCGGACAGGTTAACAGGTTCCCATGCCTGCTGATTGGATTCTAAAATAATTTTGTCCTGAAACTTGGCAATGGTACTATCTTCAACTGCATACTGGAATGAAAGCAAATAGGATTTAAAACGATAATCCAATTTGTAATTATTTGATATCGCCGCTTGAAGTTCAGCGTTTCCAAAAAAATACGTGCTTGGATCAAGAAAAATAGCAAAGGGCGCCATATCTCCAAACGTGGGTCTAGTAATTCTCTGATTATAAGATAAATTGATACTTTGGTTTTCATCCAATGTTCTTGAGTAAAAAGCACTTGGAAAAAGTCTTCCAAATTCTCTGTCTACTACAAGGCCTTCCTTTACAGTATTTAGCTTGGAGTCAGTAAACTCATATCGTAGACCAAACTTAAATGCATTGTTCTCATCAAGATTAAAATCTAATGATGAATACGCTGCATATATATTTTCTCCCCAATCACTATCGTTGGTAAATTCATAAATATCTTCCCATATATCATTCTGCTTTATTTGAACTGCAATATCATTTTCAAATTCAGAAAGAGACAATTTACCACCCAGCATAAAGGTCAATTTTTCATTATGCTTATAATCATAGTCAAGTTGTGCAACTTTAATACGAATAGGGGTATCCTTTGTACTTTGACTATTTTCTGTTTCAATAAGATTATCATTTTTATCATAATAGTTCACTAGATAATCTGTTGGATTATCAATACGATACCTTAGTATATCGTAATCCAATTTAATATGATGACGAGATGAAAACTTGTGCTCTAAATTTGCATTGACCATAAAATGTGTACCTCTATTTGTTTCATTAGTTGTAAGATCTAAGCTAGAATCTAAAACGTCATTTACTCTTGTAAATCCATAATTAAATGCATCCATTTCCCAGGTATTCTCATACCCGCTGGTAAGGATTCCTATTATTGTATTGTCAGAAAACGCATAATCAATCCCGAATCTTCCATTGTGAATAGTTCTTAAAGGATCTCGTTCTGTAGTTACTTCACTAAAGGTATTAATAGAGTTATAATTTACTTCACGGGAATTATAAAACTCTTGATACATTTCTCTGTAGACAAAGGAATAATTTCCAAAAAAGTTAATCTTATCTTTCCTATAATTAAAATTGGTATTTAAACTTCCTCTTTTCCCCTCTCCGTAGGCAATAGAACTGTTGATCTGTCCATTCAATCCTAAATCTGTCCTTTGTTTCAAAACGATATTAATATATCCTGCATTTCCTTCTGCATCAAAATTAGATGGCGGCGTTGTAATAAGTTCAATACTTTCAATGTTATCTGCACTCATTCCTTCCAACATTTGAATTATACTTTCTGCGGGTTGGTATGTCAATTTCCCATTTATCATGATAACTACTCCATCTTTCCCCAACATAGAAAGGGATCCACTTTGTCTATTTACAATTACCCCTGGTGATCTTTCAAGAATCTCTATCGCTGTTCCACCGGCATACGTTAGGGTGTTTGCTACATTGACAACCATCCGATCAATCTTCTGTTCGTAGAGGGGCTTTTTGGCAATTATATTTACTTCTTCAAGAGCTAAGCCTTCATAAAGTACAATATCATCAAATTTGATCTCTTGTTTTGGGTTTGGAGTAAATCTCTCCGAATAGTAATTCTCGTATCCCAGATAGGATACATTCACGATGTAGGCCAATTGGTCTTGGACCTCAATTTTAAATAGCCCCATATCATCAGTTAGTTCCCCTTTTACCAGACTGGAATCAGCTGCATTTAATAATAAAACATTCGCATAACTAAGTGCTGTGTTAGATTGATCATTGACAGTACCAGAAATAAGGATCTGAGAAAATACCGTTGAGGTACTTAACAAGGCTAACGCAAATGCGCATATAGCCCATAGAGTTTTGGAAGTCATTTGTTCTAAATTTTATTTTTCTTTTGCGATTGAACAAAAGAATTACAACAAATTTATACGTAATTTATATTAGTTCCTAAATTTTAAACGAGTATTGAAATGCTTTTGTCGATTAGTTTTTTATCAAAAAAAAACGGGATTGTCACCTATTAACCCAAGCTTAGGTTCATAAAATTTATAAATGGATACGAAATTCACATAGACGGGAAAATAGGCCTAACTAAATCTTTGAAAAAAGTAGAAAAGAGACTGTGTGAAAATAATTACTCTTCTTCAAAAATTCCTAAAGCATCTATTTCTTTTAATGTCTGTTCCAGACTTTCTTCTGTAAACGCTTCATTTTTCCCAGGTGGAAAATTACGCAGATGGCAGACTTTATCTTCAGTTATAGAATACGGTGCTGAATTAAACGCGTTACGCACATAATGTAAGATATCCTTAATATCCGCATCATCCAATTCGTTGTTATCATTCAGACCAGCCATCCCAGTATTAAATTCAAACTTTTTACCATTAATAGTTAGTGGACCAGTCATTCCATGAAGGGTGACTAGAATAAGTTTCTCATCCCTATCAGAAACAAAATCGGAATCCAATAAAGGAGGAGCAATATCCTTCTTACCCTCTCCATCAATACCATGACATGATGAACAATGTTTTATATAAAGTGACATGCCTACTGTGCGTCTATCTTCCAGCCGCAGACTTTCATTATAATAATACACTGGATTTTGTCTTTTCTTTCTTAATAGCATAGTTTCTAAACCATCTTGAAAAACATGAAAGCTAGAATCATTGCGCATCTTTAAACTTCTGAGCAACTGAGGTGACCAATCTTTAGAATCAGCTAAGATTGCTTCAATAAACATTCTGCTTGTATCATTTCGCAATAAGATTCTTCTGTAATCTCGACTTAAGCCTATAGGTCCTCTCAGTCTTAAACTTGCCAAGTGGCTCGCTATTGCATAATCTGTTTCTGGGTCTGCTCTTTCTATAAATGTATTCACAATATTGAGCAGCCATTTTTTATTAACGATCTTTTTTCTGTTACTAAGAATATGCATTACATGATATCGTAGATGTACATAATTACTTGCGAGTAAATCTAGTAAGTCATATTCAGTCAATGCATCAAGACCCTCAAGTGTCCAAAGCGTATGCAGCAAATTTATTTCGCCAAGATTCTTTTTTAGATTTTCTTTTAAACGAGGAATAAATTCTTTCTTGTTTTGGTAAACGATACTATGTTGCGCCTTATCTCTCAAAAATGAATTCTTAGAATACAAGAAAGCCATGGCGTCATCCTCAACATTAAATGCCAAAGATCTAAGTTCATTATCCGTTGAAGACAATCTGAGTATCCTACCCTGCTCTCTAATTTTATCCAATCCCGTATTCAAAATTTTCTCTCTAAGGTAGGATGTCATATATGCTTTGTGTTGGATAATTCCTCTGTGCATATCCACGATGTACATATTTCCATCTGGCCCCATCTTCAAATGCACTGGTCTAAATCCCTCATCAGTAGCACTTAGGTATTCTGATGTTGTATCTGATGCTGCAGCAAAGGTTGACAATCCATTTCGTGAAAGATTCAACTTCTTTATCGAATTAATTTCTGGCAGAGCTACAAAGGCACAATCCTGCCAATCATCCACAAATTTATCTCTACAATAAAGCGGCGCACATGCTGAGGTTGCACTCTGTAAGAGTCCTAAAGAATCTAATACATCTGCTTGATACCCTCTATTTACGGCAGTTGCTTGAAGCGGATATACATCTTGATTCTCCGTGAGTATTTGCAAGTTGTTTTCTTGGAGTTTCAGAAACTCGTTTTTAAACAATGCATTTGGTAATATTTGGTCACTAGCTAACAATAAAGAATTTGTATTATAGATAAGACGTCCGTAGTTATCTTTTGTCAGTCCCCACTGCCCTCTAGGTGTCGTAAATTCTTTTAGCCATTTTCCTTCCTTGCGTTTGTATCTGGTGTTTGAACTACTACTGTAGAGCCAGTTATCCATGTTCCAAGTAAGAGAGTTGGGCATGTGCTCAACATTTCCATCTACGGCATAAGTAGAATCAATTAGAGTTCTATTCCCTGGCTTACTCTCATTAATTTCAACAAACCATAAATTGGGTGGCTCCGCATAAATAAGTCCACCATATGCTAGGCAAATTGTTCTTGGTAAAACAAGGCCATCTAAGAATGTATGCGAACTGTCTATAAGACCATCGTTATCTGTATCAGATAATATTTTTATTGCGTTGATTGCTTCACTTTCTCCTGTACCTTCAATATTAGGCATATAGGCAGGCATTTCCAAAACCCAAATTCTGCCGTGTTCATCAAAATCTAATGCTACAGGTGCATTCAACATGGGTTCTTCTGCAATAATTTCTAGAGTCTTTCCTTTAGGCACATTATAGCTGCTCAGATCTGTCTTTTTTTCAGATGAACATGCAGTGAGGAATATGATGATCAGTAGAGGAAATCGCATTTATGAAATATAGGGTTTTAATTGAAATTATGACCATTCGTCACTGCTTAAATGATATAAAAATATCTTATGCCACCTATCTTATTCCTTTGATTATATAAGTTTTAATAATAAGTTGATTTAATTAGTTCTCCGGTGGATTATCAATAATATTTGACAACATTAAAATTCTATAGCATATTTATCATCATACTAAATAGGGATGTAGAAATTACGTATTATTAAGATCATTATTCAAAAAAAAGTGCATGCAGTTATTCAATTTCAATTATTTATTTTTACTATTGGTTCTAATTTTATTAGGATGTAAAAAAGATGTAGGCATCAATTTACTTGAGGACGCCAGTTTGTCTTTATGGGAAACACGGGGCGGTGATGCTGAATATACAATTGAAAATGCTGTACTTACAGGACATGCGAAAATGGGTACAGCCAATACGTTTCTTTGCACAAAAGAAACGTATAAGAATTTCATCCTCGACTTTCAAGTCTCTATAGATCCTAGACTCAATTCAGGCGTACAAATCCGTAGTTATCCTATCCAAGTAAATGATGGGGAGGCAATAAAAGGGTATCAAGTTGAGATTGATCCAAGTGACCGTGCTTGGAGTGGTGGTATTTATGAAGAAAACGGGAGGGGCTGGATACACAATCTTGCACATAACGAAGCAGGAAGATCTGCATTTAGAAATGGTGTATGGAATTCATATCATATAGAAGCAATAGATGAGAGTATACGAGTTTGGGTCAATGGTGTGAATACTGCCAATTTATTAGATACTGTGACCACAGCTGGAATAATAGGATTGCAAGTACATTCCATATCAGATGAGCAACTAGCAGGGACTATGGTGCAGTGGAAGGATATTCAATTGCGCACAGAAAATCTTGAAAAACATCGAGTAAAATTAAGTGAGGATGCTTTCGAAATAAATCTCTTACCTAACAATCTAAGCTCCCATGAGATTGCGCAAGGATGGTCAATCCCAAAAGGATTATTAAGTAGCAAAAATAAACTTACAGGACAATTTCAACTAGGAAATGTATCTGGAGATTTTGAATTAAAATTGGAATACAGAATAAACAAAGGAGAAGCTGCTTCTATTGAGTACGGTAAGAGCTTAGACGGCAAGACAACTTTAGAATATTCTATACTTGATGACATGAATGTTCCGAGCGTAGAAATGAACAACCAAAAAACTGGGGGGCTTTTAGGGAAAATGCAAGCCATGAATCTATCAAATCCTGAAAGAGCAAAACCTATGCGCCTGTATAACCAATGGTCTCAGGTCCATATCATTCGGAAGGATGGAAATGTGCAGCATTGGTTAAATAACACACTCGTTCTTGATTATAAGATTAAAGATGTAGCTGATGTAACGAGTAATTCACAGTTAATCTTTAGAGTTAAAGGGACAGGAGCATATTTACGGAGTATCAAACACAAGCAGTATTAAAAAACATCAATTCCGCTTTTAGAAGCTCCTGTATATTTCATGAAAGCAAAATGTAATAACTATCATAACTCAAGATTCTTGGGATATCCTAGTCACTTATAACAAGCACTTGAAGTAAAATTGTAAACTACTTATCAATTCTCACTTCTAAATTGTGGGTAACAATTCTTCTTGCGTCTTAAGGGTGAAATGAGAATGAAACACGGATTTAAATTTTATTGGTTAAATACACTTAACACCCTTACTCAAATTCCTCTTACTGATTTTATAATTACACCCTTTTACAAAACCCCTTTAAACTATTTTTATTATGGAAACAATCCCAGTTATAACACCCTAATTTTAAAGACTTACTAAAAAAGAATTAGCAAACACCCTTTACGCATATTAACACCCTTATTAAGCTTACCAGCGAGAAAGAAATTTCTCGCTTTTTTTTTTGACATTATCTTACTGTAAAATGACCGCTTTAGCTACCCGCACTCCGTCCATACACGCACTTAGTATTCCGCCTGCATAGCCAGCGCCTTCACCACAGGGATAAAGACCTTTGACTTCTGGATGCTGACAAGTTTCTAAGTCTCTAGGTATTCTGATGGGCGAACTCGTTCTGGATTCTATACCTACTACAATGGCATCAGGATGCAGATAGTTTTTCATTTTCCCATCAAAAACCAAAATACCTCGACGTATTCTATTATATATAAATTCTGGAAGCAAGCTATGTAATGGCGCTGAATAAATACCAGGAATATAAGAACATGAAGGAAGGCTTTCAGAATTCTTGCCATTTACAAAGTCCTTCACTCGCTGAGCAGGTATTTTCTGTGAACCATCCCCATATTCAAACAACTTTTGTTCAATCTCTTTTTGGAAATCAAGGCAGGCAAATGCTCCTTTATATCCTAATTTGTTTAACTCAGTTATAGAGACGGATGTAACCAAACCAGAATTTGCGTAAGGAGAATCTCTCTTTGACAAACTCATTCCATTGACTACAAGTTCGCCTGGCGCAGTTGCTGCTGGAACAATTAATCCCCCAGGACACATACAAAATGAAAAAACACCGTTATCATCAACCTGAGTGTTTAAGCGATAAGGTGCTGCCGGAAGATTTTCTGGTCTAGGCGCAACACTATATTGTCGTTCGTCCACATATGCTTGTGGATGTTCTATGCGCAGTCCTAGTGCAAAATCTTTTGCTTCAATCTTAACCCCCTTACTTTCTAATAAATAGAATATGTCTCTGGCCGAATGCCCCGTTGCAAGTATCAATTTGTTCACAGGAATTACTTCTTCAGATTCCAAATGCACTTCTGACACTCGCCCTTTCTCTATCTTAATATCTGCCACAAAAGCATCAAAACGCACCTCTCCTCCAGCTGCGAGAATTGTCTCTCTGACTTCTGCAATAATCTTAGGGAGTTTATTTGAGCCAATGTGCGGATGCGCATCCATGAGTATATCTTCTGGTGCACCATGGTCATAGAGCAGTTCCAAAATTGTTTGGATCTTACCACGCTTGTGTGATCTTGTATACAGTTTGCCATCTGAGTATGTCCCAGCACCACCCTCTCCAAAACAATAGTTAGAGTGTGGATTTACAGTATGTTCTTGTTGGATTGCTTTTAGATCTCTTCTTCTACGTTGCACATCTTTTCCTCTTTCAAGAACAATAGGTTTTAATCCTAAACGAATACATTCTAGCGCAGAAAAATATCCTGCTGGTCCTGCCCCTATAATGTGTATCACTTCTCCATCAGAAACATTTGCAGCACGTAAGATATCTTTGTGTGATGAACGACTTTCTCTCTCCCCTTCTTGTATACGCAAGAGGTAGAAGGATTTCTTCTGTCTGGCATCTATTGATCTTCTCTGTATATGCCAATTCCCAGACCTAAGTCCTTTTATTTTTTTCAAAAGGAGTGCATTGATATACTCCAGATCATTGATATGTTCTGGTGCTACTTTTATTTCTACGACTTGATTCATATTATGCCTCTAAGGCCTTTCGGATTTTGAGTACCTCTATAAGTAGTGCTCTTAGGTTTGACAATGGAAGCATATTCGCTCCATCAGACTTTGCATTTGATGGATCTGGGTGGCATTCAATAAATAATCCATCCGCGCCTACAGCCACTGCTGATTTTGCAATGGTAGAAATCATTTCTGGTTCGCCTCCTGTAACTCCCTTGGACTGATTAGGTTTTTGAAGGGCATGCGTACAATCCATTATGACTGGAACATTGTTCTTTTGCATCTTAGGGATGGAACGGACATCTACGAGAAGGTCTTGGTATCCAAAACTCACTCCACGTTCTGTCAACATGATTTGATTGTTCTCTGACCTGAGTTTTTCTACAACAAACTGCATGGACTCCGGAGAAAGAAACTGCCCCTTTTTTACATTAACAATCTTTCCCGTTTCTGCAGCAGCTAGTAGAAGAGAGGTTTGTCTACACAGGAATGCAGGTATTTGTAAAATATCTACAACTTCAGCTGCCCAAGCTGCTTCATTATGCGCATGTATATCTGTTGTTACTGGGATATTAAATTTTTGTTTGATATCATTGATCACATGCAGAGCCTTTTCATCACCTATGCCTGTGAATGAACTTAAAGCTGATCGGTTTGCTTTTCTGTAAGATGCCTTAAATACAAAATCTACATTCAATCCCTCAATTTGCTCAAGAATCCCATCTACAATTGCCATGGGTGATGTTTCGTCTTCAATGACACAGGGGCCAGCGATGAGGAGGAGTTTTTCTTTACCAATGGTATTGTATTGCAATTTGGACATAAGACAAAGTTATCAATTATGTATTAAGAATTATGAATTCATTGGATAATTGACAACGAAGATGAAGGAAACATTATGGCCTAGGAGGAAGAGAATGTAGAGCGAGGAAAATCTTTGGGCGTGCCCTAAATCCTTCGTTACACTCAGGACATAATTCAGGAAGATCCTTCATTATGGGTCGCTCCCTGCCGGGCTCATTGTTCATTCGGTCCTGCGGACTTGTCACCCTCTAGGCAGCTCACGCATTTACATACTGACATTGATTAACTAAACTGTCTGTGAGCATTAATTCACTCTGACTTTAGTTCTATAGGTAGAATCTTCAAGATGGATTTGCATGAAATAAAACCCCTCTTCAAAGAATTGCTTTGTTTCAAGATTATATTCACCATTTATAAAATTTGCACTATTGTTAATAAACACCAATCTTCCCAAAGTAAGCATCCCCACCTAAGTAGACAATAAGGTATCGTATTAGAATCGCAAGAATCAGGTGTTGATGTAAGCTATCTTGCAGAAAGATATGCACTTCATGAAAATACAATTAGACTATCTGAGGAGTGTAAGGTCGCCGTTAAAAGTATGTTGTTCTCCATTTTTGAATTTAACAATTGTATAAAAAACATAGACACCTGACACAGCTGGCTTAGTTTTAAGACTTCCGTTCCACCCTTCCTCTGTGCTATTAATATCAAAATCTTCATTTGTAAATACTCTGTTGCCCCATCGGTCAAAGATTTCCAAAAGGAGTACTTTTTCTACCTGAGCTGCGCTTCCAAAAATTGTAAAATTGTCGTTACTTCCATCATTGTTAGGACTAAAGACATTGGGGATATAGATATCTGGATTGAATTCTGTGGTAATATTAAT
>CALCMJ010000065.1 GCA_937967615.1 uncultured Saprospiraceae bacterium | reverse complement strand
GGTTTTGAAGTCCCTTATCTTCATGAAGGTGGTACAATAGGTATAGGAATTACTGTGGTAATTATAGGTGTTGCGGCTCTCAATTTATTACTTGATTTTGACAACTTTGAAAAAGGAGAAAGAAATCAATTAGCTAAACATTACGAATGGCTATTTGGCATGGGACTTTTATTTACTCTCATATGGTTATATGTTGAGTTCTTAAGACTCTTAAGCAAATTACAAAGTGACTAAAACGATCAAGAAAAGGAGTATCCACTCCAATGATCTTGAATAATATATAGGCGGCAACAAATAATTTGTTGTCGCCTATTTTATTCTGTAATTACAAAAGCTTCTCTTTTGCCTTTTTAAACAAAGCAATTGTTCTTTCAATATCCGCACTTGTAGTTACCCAAGAACAGAGGCTAATACGTATCACGGCTCTTCCTTGCCATTTTGAACCCCCTAACCAAGCCTCTCCAGAATTTTGGATGTAGTTCACAACTGAATTTGTTTTTTGATCGTCTTCTAAAGCCACAAGCACTTGATTAAAAACCACATCATTTACAATTTCAAAACCAGATTGCCTAAGACCATTTCTAATTGCTATTGCTTGTGCATGCATTCCTGAAACTAATTCATCAATACCTTGCTTTCCAAGGTATTTTAATGTTGCCCAAAGTTCAATTGCTCGTGAACGCTTAGACATTTCCGAAGTATATAATAAAGGGTCTCGTTGCTCACTAAATACAAGATATTCTCCAGTAGCTTGCATCGCATTTATAAGGGATTGGGGATGCTTACACAAGACGATACCTGAATCATAAGGTGTATTCAATGTTTTATGACCGTCGACAGCCCAGGAATCTGCCTTTTCTATTCCTTTCGTGAGGTGAGAAAGACTTTTGCTTGCAGCAGCCCATAATCCAAAAGCGCCATCAATATGCACCCAGGCATTGCATGCATTTGCTAAATTACAAATGGAATCAAAGTGATCAAAAGAACCTGTGTTTGCATTTCCAGCTTGCAAAATCACAAGACAGGTTGCATCTAAAGTAGGTATTTTATCTAAGCACATTCTTCCTTGGCTATCTGACTCAATCCATTCAATATCAACTTTACCAAATCCTAGTAAGACCAATGTTTTTCTAATACTGGAATGCACTTGATTATGTGCTACAATTCTTATTGCAGGTGCTCCATTTAGTCCTTTCTCATTAAAATCCCATCCAAGGTTTTTTAATAACTGATATCTAGCTGCGGCTAATCCACTGAAATTAGCCATAGATGTACCACTGACAAAACCAGCGACAGTCTCCTTTGGTAGATTAAATATATCTACTAACCAACGTTCACAAACCGATTCCAATTTTGAGTTGATGGGAGATGTATTAAAAAGTCCACCATTTTGATCCCAGACATCTGAAATCCACTTTACCGCCATTGATACTGGAATGGAACTTCCATTTACAAATCCAAAGTATCTTCCTCCTGATTGAGCAACTGTGGCTGGTGCTCCTTTTAAATGTAATTGTTTTAGGATGGCATCTGCAGAACCTGTTTCCAAACTTAGTTCTTCATCAAATGCATCTAGATTCTTCAATGCATTTTCCAAGGGAAATACATCCATGTCGTTTAACCCTTCTAAATATTTAAATGCGTATTCTTTTGCTTGCGATAAAAGCGTTTTAGTGCGCAGTTGTTGATGCATGTCATCCATTAGAGGCATATAATAATGTTTTTGTGCAATAAAATTACAAAACTAAACCTGTGTAGAAGGAAGTCATGGTCAAAAAAGACAAGAACAGCAAGCTGAGTTAAAAATATATGAATAAAAAATAACATCAATGTTGCAACATTGATGTTATAACATTATATTTGTTTAGTGATACGTATAGAAGAAGCATTAAAGCAATCCAAACCCTTTAAAAGTCCGCAAGAAAAAGTTCTTGTGAATCTTCTGTATACGCATAGTTTTATCAAGACCGAGTTGAATGCGTTCTTTTCTATTTATGATTTGACAGGGCCTCAGTTTAATGTCCTAAGAATTCTAAAGGGAGCACAAAAAGCAATTTCAACTTCCCAAATAAGAGAAAGACTGCTTGTTAAAATGTCAGATACGTCCAGGTTAGTAGATAGATTAATGTCAAAAGGTCTTGTGGTAAGGACACAATGTTCAGAAGATAAGAGATTAGTGGATGTCAAAATAAGCAAGAAAGGCTTAAAATTACTTACGAAAATAGAATCTAAAAAAACCTTGCAATCGATCGCTGACAAGCTAAATAATAAAGAATCAGAACAGCTCAGCATGCTCTTAGACAAACTAAGGTCGTAGTTCTGGAATTAATTAAAATTTTAAATAATAATTATGAAAAAAATGATGTTTCTAAGTGCTACTGCACTTATCCTTTTAGTAGGTCTTTCGTTTACTGCGACACAAAGTTTGACAGTAGACATAGAAAATTCTCTTGTAGAATGGACAGGTAAAAAAGTTACCGGAACCCATTCTGGGACAATTCAGTTGATGTCAGGAAATCTTGAGATGACTGAAAATATCCTGACAGGTGGAAAATTTACTATTGACATGAATTCAATAAAGAATACAGACATGGAAGGAGGCGGTGCTGCCAAACTTGAAGGCCATTTAAAATCTCCTGATTTCTTTGGTGTTGAGGCCCACCCTACTGCTACATTTGTAATAAGTAAAATTTATCCTAGTGGCACTGAAGGGGATTATAGAGTTCGCGGTGGTATCACCATTAAGGATATTACCAAAGAAATAAAGTTTAATGCCCATCTTGAAAATGTTGAGGGCGTTATAGAGGTTTCTGCGGACATAGTAATTGACAGATCGGATTTTGACATTAAATATGGTTCTGGGAGTTTCTTTGACAGTCTTGGAGATAAAACAATTTATGATGAATTTGAATTGAAGGTAAAACTACTAGCAAGATAAAAACTAGAAAAAAGAAACCCTAGGCAAAAATGCCTAGGGTTTCTTTTTTTAATCTATATGTCAATCCTTTGGTATTGAAAATTTAAATTCACTTCCTACTCCTAATGTACTTTCCACAGTTATTTCCCCACCCATATTTTCAACAATTTTTTGCACTATAGACAGGCCTAAGCCAGCTCCTTTGAATTCTGACCGATTATGTAATCTGTTGAACATTTCAAATATTTGTTCTTTATACTGATCCTCTATACCTATTCCATTATCCTGCACAGAAAAGTGATGCGTTCTTTTGCTTTCGCTATATTTTACATCTATTATAGGTTGGCAACACGTATTATATTTAATGCCATTTTCTATAAGATTTTTAAAAACCTGAAATATTTGCGCATTATTTGCTTTAATCGAAGGTAATTTCTGAATTTTAATTACCGCATCTTTTTCTGAAATTTGTATTTTCAAATATTCCTTGACTTGAACGCAAATATCGTTTAAGTCAACAAGGTCATATTCTTCGTGTTTTGATATTTTAGAATATTGCAATATTCCATTCACAAGAAAATTCATTTGTTCTGTCATCCCATCAACTATAGCTAAGTGATTTTCTAACTTTTCATTTCCCATGCCACCTATTTCCTTTTTAATAAGTTGTGAGAACGTTGATATATTCCTTAGCGGTTCCTTAAGGTCGTGTGAGGCGATATATGCAAACCGCTCCAGCTCTTCGTTTGATCGTTTTAAATCCAAGTTAGTCACTTTAAGATCTACGGTTCTTTGTTCAACCACTTCTTCTAATTGGGCACTATAGTTTCTATTTGTTCTAAAACTTCTATAGGAAACAAAAGCAAGAGCACTTGCTAGAAGGGAAAATATAAAGATTGCATAATTCCTTGTTTTTTGCTCACTAATCACCGCTTCCTGTCTTGCTTGTTCTTCTTTCAGTAATTGGTTTTCTACCTCCTTTTGTTGCAACTGATATCTTGCCTCAAGTTCGTTTACTTTCTGCTGCTTTTCTCTGTAGTATAGACTATCACTCCATGATTTATATTCTTTCTGAAAATTATAAGCCTTTGGCAAATCATTAAGACCCTCGTAAGAATTTGATTTAAGCAAACTGTACTTTAAGCGTTTTTCAAAACTGCTATTATCACCGGCGAACTCAAATCCTAGATCTGCATATTTTAAACCAGCATTATAGTCATTCATTTTATTATAAACATCTGCTATTTCAAAGTAGCAATCTGTTAAAGTCTGATCTTCCTTTCTTATTTCAAACTTGCTTACTGCTTCAAATAAATTTTCTAAGGCCATATCAAACAGCTCCAGGTTGTTAAGTAATTTTCCTTTTAACAAATAAAGATGCCCAGCATTAAAGTGATCCATATCTCCAATTGCAATCTCAAGTCCCTTTTCATAAATTGCCAATGCCTCACTCGAATTCCCGCGCTTAGCATGTAAGCTCCCTAAACTTCTCAATGCGATAACTTTTCCTATTTTATAATTTAGCTTTTCAGCGATGCGTAAAGATTCATTCAAATAATTCTCAGCTAATTCTAGCTCATCATTTTCTAAATGCATATAAGCAATGTTCGAAGCTATAATGACTGCTGTGAGAGAATCTTTTGCCAGCTTGGATTCATCAAGAGACCGCTGCAATAGCTCAATACTCTTTGCCTCGTTCTGCATATAGTAATAGTTAACAGCTAGCGTATTATAAATTTGTGATAATATTTTGTGGTCATCAAGTCCATTAACTAGTGCTAATGCTTCTTCGTTCATAGCAATGGATCGGTCATAATCTTTTCTATATAGAAACTTTCCACTCTGCAAGTTGATCGCACGTGCAATCCCTAAAGTGTAATTTATCGCTTTAGCTTTATCTAAAGACAAGCTTGCAAAATAGTAACACGAGTCTAGGTCAATTTTATTGAAATTAAAAGCGATGGAATTTAATAGATCAACTTGATTTATACTCATCTCCTCTTCTATCATAAGCTGCTTCAAACTATCTATTTCTCGATTTTGACTAAATCCTGAGAAGATAATTACGCATATAAAAATAGATGTAACGAATAGTTTCATTTAGAGAGTTATTCTTAAGATCTATACATGGAAGTCATATTTAATAACTAGTGCATCCAATAAGATAATGTAAAGTAATGCTATTTCATCGAATAATTAAAGGGGATTTTACATATAGGTGTTTAGCATTCATCAAAAAGTCTAAATTTGTAAAAAAATATCAAATGAACAGACCATTAGTATCTCCCATAGATAAAAGCGGAAGCACTGAAGCCGCTGAAATGGCAGCATTTTACGAAGAGACATTAGGCTTTACTCCAAATAGTCTATTTACAATGATGCATAGACCGCGCATTGCCGCTGCCTTCTTAGAAATGAATCAAGCTGTTATGGAAAATAAAGGCAAAGTCACTAGTGCGTTAAAGAGACTGCTTGCATATTTGTCGAGTAGAACTGCAGGATGCAGATATTGTGAGGCTCATGCAATAAGAGCAGCAGAACGTTATGGCTCTGAGCAAGATAAATTAAACAACATATGGGATTATAAAACTTACCCTGCATTTACAGACGCAGAGCGTGCCGTATTTGACTTTGCAATTGCCTCATCTTCTGTTCCTAATGCAGTTACACAAGAAATATCAGATCAATTGAGAGAGCATTGGGACGATGGTGAGATTGTAGAAATTTTAGGCGTTGTAGCTTTATTTGGTTACCTCAATAGATGGAATGATAGTATGGGCACTCAACTTGAAGAACCAGCTGCAGAAGATGGGAATAAATATCTTGCAAAAAATGGATGGACAAGGGGAAAACACATGTACACTTAGGAGACATTCTTATTATTAGGGAAGAATATAATAAAGCCAGTGCCATCTGTTTCTTTATGGCTTTGTATTTCTATGAATCCTCCATGCGAATCCATAATCTTTTTGACAATGGCTAATCCTAAGCCAGTTCCTTCATATATAGAATTGCTATGAAGACGCTTGAAGGGTTCAAAAACGTAGGAAGCGTATTCTTTTTCAATTCCTATTCCATTATCTTCAAAATAAATTTCTACGCCTTTTACTGTTTTCTTGCCGCTTATCGTAATAAGAACATTTGGACTATCATTGTATTTGATACTATTATCAAATAAATTTTGAAAAAGCACAAACAGCTGAGTTCTATTCCCCTTTATGCTTGGAAGCATATTTGTATCAATCTTCAGAATTCCTGACTCTAGCTTATCTTGATAATTGTATTTCAATTCGTGTATAAGTTCAAGAATTTCAATGTCTTCCCACTTATCTAAATTATAGTCTAAACTAGATAGGGTTAAAATATCATCTATGCTTTCGTTCATATTTGCTACACCCTTCCTTGTCAGGAGAAGATATTCTTGGAGTTTTTCATCTTTTGGGCCAGAGATACGCCTAACCATTAACTCAATATAACTGGATACATTTCTCAAGGGGGTCTTTAGATCATGCGAGGTAGCGTAGGCAAAACTTTTTAGCCGATCATTACTTTCTTTCAATGCACTATTATTCTTTTCTAGATCTTGAAGCAAACTATTAGAAAGATCAATGTAATTGTCTTTTCTTTTAAGAACTCTTAGTATTAAAATACTTACAAGAAGTAATGAAAGGATGAAATAGACTTCTTTAGCATATATCATCCCTTGTCCAGCTAATGGATGATCAAGATTGATGATAATCCAGTTTTTTAAAAAAAATGCTGCAACTATATAGGAAGCTAATAGTAAAATTGATAATAGATCATTTTGAAACACAACAATAACAAAAACAATAAGGACAATGAAAATATTAGTGATGTCAACTGTTGCCCCAAACAAATATGACTGAACAACTAAAAGTATACCCAAAACAAGAGTCAAAAAAACTCTTGAAAAATAATATTTACCCCAATGAACTAATAAAAGTGAAAACAAAAAAAGCGCACAAAACATCAAAGTAAACTTAGCAGTAGAAAACTTTCCAGATGCCAATGTGCTCAGTGAATCAACAAACGTAAAAAGTATACAAATGAGAAGGGCATCATTTACCATTCTGATAACACTTTTCTCCTCATCACTTAAATGTGATTGGATTCCTATATTTCTAAGTTTGTTCAGCACATTGCAAATTTACAGCTGTCTAAAAATAGTTTAAATAGAGGATAAATGGCATTTAAGTTTATCATTCGTATAGCTATAAACAGAAAAACACCTCTTATGGCAAAAGGAGCTATAAGATTGTTTGATTTCTGTAAAAAAAAGTAGTTAAAAACCAGCAAAATTTAAAAAAATGCAATAATTTACTCACATATTTATAAAATGGTAAAACAAACAATGATCTTTCGCTGACATGATTAAGCAATTTAAAATCGACCTGTTCGGTCAATTTTGTTTGATACCAATAGACAAGATTGATTTGTGGGATGACGCATGGATTTGTCCACTGCCTTCTTTTCCCAATACCATCTCTAAGTTCTCCACTCTAATTACCAATTCTATAGTACTTATATTTTTTGATTTAAACATTTACTGTTTATAACTGTACCGTAATGGCAAAACGAAAGCTTTATAAAAAGAATCAAGACGATCTGAGCAAACTTTCAGACAAAAGCGAAACAAGTAAAAAACCGAAGAAACTCATACGAGGAGAAACTAAAATTAAAAACAAAAAGAAATTTTTGATTGATTATTTCGAAGAAGAATAAGCAATGAAACAAAAACCCAAACTTATAAAGAAGTACGAAACCTTGGACTCACAGATTCAAGAAACTCTTAATTTGTTATATCCTAACGGATTTGAGAAGCATCTCATCACATTCAAAAATCATAAAGGTGAAATTCTAAGTGCACTACCATATGAAGCGGATGAATACTATTATATGATAAAAATGACAAAAGCGGAAGCTTTTGAAATCGCGGAACAGGAAATGGAATTGCCTGATGAAGAAATAGATGAGCCAAAAAGGACGATATCTTTAGAGGATCTATCTACTGAAGAATTAGATGCAGCCGAAAACGAACTTGTAGATTAGCTAGTAAGCTCTTTTTCTCTTTTGTGCACTTTAGACTTGTATTCCTTTTTGTCAATAATTATTTTAGCCAGAATTTCTTTCAAAATTTCTGAAGTTCCACCTCCAATTGGGCCAAGTCTACTATCCCTAAACATACGTGCTAATGGATATTCCTCCATGTATCCATATCCCCCAAGATATTGTAAACAGTCGTATATCACTTGATCTGCAATCTTAGTAGACTGGAGTTTGGACATACACGCTTCCTTCACCACATAGACGTCTTTATCTAAATTACTAGCTACTTGATAATTAAATGTTTTGATGACTTCTACTTCAGCAGACATTTCAGAAATTCTATGCCTTAAAGCCTGAAATTTGTCTAGAGACTTGCCAAATGCTACTCTTTCTGACATATATTGTAGAGTGTACTCTATCGCATATTCTGCTCTAGCGTGTGCATTGATCCCCATAATTAATCGTTCCAATGCAAAGTGTTCCATGACATAATAGAAACCTTTACCTGGTTCCCCCATGAGATGGTTTGATGGAATACGTACATTATCGAACGCAATTTCACCAGTATCAGAAGCTCTCCATCCTAACTTATCTAACTTAGAAGCACTAAGTCCAGGAGTATCTCTATCTACAAGAAACACACCCATAGATTTTGGATTATCCTCAAAATCCATTTTAGCAATGACTACTAAGTAGTCAGAATACACACCATTTGTGATAAAGGTCTTGGATCCGTTTAATACATAAGAATCACCGTCTTTCACTGCAGTAGTGCGCATCGCACCCACATCAGATCCTCCAAATGGTTCAGATATGCAAAGACAACCCATCAAGTCACCTGAAATACTTCCTCTTAGATACTTTTGCTTGATTTCTTCGCTACCTTCTACTTTTAAATGGGTCATAGCCAGATAATTATGTGCCCACATTGCTGCAGCAAATCCTCCCGAGTTTATACGCTGCATTTCTTCTAACCAAATGACTAGATAAAAGATATCTAGGTTTAATCCGCCATACTCTTCCGGGTAACGAATTCCAAAATATCCCATATCACCAAATTTTTTCCAAATGTCTCTTGATATGGTCCCAGTCTTTTCCCACTCCTCTAGATGTGGAACAACTTCAGCATTTAGGAAACTCCTAAACCCTTCTCTAAATAAATTGTGCTCTTCTGTAAAATAAGCTTGGTGCATTCTTCTTATTATTTTCTGATTAAAAAAGGTGTTTTAACGTTGAATATTGCTTTATGGGAATTCCATATTCTAAGAGAAAATCTTTTCCATAATGATTTAAGAAATCATCCAATCCTTTCTTTGTAAAGTGTGGAATGATCGTACTCCATACCATTCGTTCAGCCTCTTCTTTCACGCCAATGTCTCTAACCTGATCCTGTGCTAGCCAGGTGTATGTAATCAACCAGGCATTTACTGACAATTGATAATACAATCCTTCATAAGGCTCAGGTTTAATGTTTCCTATTTCTATTCCGTATGAAAATGCTTCCAGATTTCTCTTTATAATTTCTTTGGACCAGTTATTCATCACCTCTTTAATAGAAGCATGCTCCAAAACCGACATGTCTCTGAATATAAAGGGGTATCTTTTTTGTAGAAAACGGCAGGTCCTAATATCTAGATTGAGGTTATAAAATGCAGGATTTTCTTTGCGTTTTTTTCTGAACCTATTAATGTCTCTGAGCATTTTTACTGCTATATCATCGAGAATATCTTCTTTGTATTTGTAATGATAGGCTAGGTTCCCCCTACTCATCTTACATAAATGTGCCAGATCTGTCAATGAATACGCATGATAGCCCTTATCATTAAAGGCATCTACAACGGCATACATTATACGTTCTCTGGTTTTCATAAAATTTAATCGCTATATTTTAGACGTTTTCAACTACTATAATAGTCACTCAAGACGAATATAATAATAATATTTAGTCTAATACGACTAAATTAGTTAAAATGGCAAATTTCTTACTTGAATTTAACATTGGAGCTGAATAGATAATTTCACAATTTAATTTAGTCAGACAATTGTAAATTATCCTATATCTTAAAGACCTGAATACACTTAATGGAAGTCTTCGAGAAATTATTTTCAAACATTAATGAACAAGTAGGTAAGCTTTTTGCTTGGTCAACTACTCTTCTTGTTATCACTATCGTTTTTGATGTAGTCCTTAGGTATGTATTTAACACGTCCTATATGTGGCTTTCAGAGATTGAAGTGTATCTGTTTTCCTTTATCATCTTGTTTGGAATTGGCTATACACTTAAGCATGACAAGCATGTACGCGTTGATGTGTTTTATGATAAATGGACTGAGAAAAGAAAAGCAGTCATCAATATCCTAGGCGGGATTTTGTTTTTATTGCCGTGGTGTATTGTGTCTATCATTGCGTGCTGGAAGTATTTTATGTTTTCATTCACATTTAAAGAAAGTTCATCGCAATCAGGGGGTCTCCCCTATCTGTTTATTCTGAAATTATGTTTAGTATTAGGGTTTGGACTATTACTCATTCAAGGAATTGCCAGCATAATTAAGTCAATACAAATCATACGCTCTTCTCAAGACAAAAAGAACAAAGCAGTTCAATAAATGGGAGGACTGGCAATTATATTATTCGTTTTGATTTTCATTCTCATCCTTAAAGGGTATCCTGTTGCGCTTACGCTAGGTGGCGTCTCTACATTATTTGCTCTCATTCTTATGATAGCTGTTCCAGGCTCCATTCGGATTGGTGATTTTTATCTACTCCCACCCAGATTTATGGGAACATTAAACAATACAATGTTGATGGCAGTCCCCTTGTTTATCTTCATGGGAATCATGTTAGAAAAATCCGGATTAGCAGAAAGTCTACTTGATACAATGTCTAATTTGTTTGGTGAGATCAAAGGTGGACTAGCGATTTCAGTTATAATCGTAGGCGCATTACTTGCAGCCTCTACAGGAATTGTGGGAGCAACTGTGGTAACAATGGGAGTCATCAGTTTACCCCTTATGCTAAAACGAGGTTATAAGCCAGAACTTGCAACGGGTGTAATTGCCTCCTCTGGAACTCTAGGACAAATAATTCCGCCTTCAGTCGTATTGATACTTCTTGCAGACCAAATAGGTGCAAATTCCACTGGGGTTTCGCAGGTTGATGTAGGTACCATTTTTAAGGCTGCTATTCTTCCTGGGCTGTTCTTAGTTTTGGCATATATTCTTTATGTTCTGGTGATAAGCAGAATGCATCCGGACTGGGCACCTTCCATGTCAAGGGAAGAAATACAAAAAAGTCGTGGCAATGGTTTTGGCAAAAAAGTATTCAAAGCGTTTGTTCTCCCTATGCTTTTAATTGTTGCTGTTCTTGGTTCGATCTTAAAAGGAATTGCATCACCAACAGAGGCTGCGGCAGTTGGAGCTTTTGGCGCAAGTCTTCTTACGATACTAGAAGGAAAGTTTAATCTTAAGATATTAAATGATGTAATGCGCCAGACAATGCGTCTTACTGCAATGGTCTTTCTTATTCTCTTAGGTGCAACAACTTTTACCCTAGTGTTTAGGACATTGGGTGGAGATGATTTTTTGGTTCAATTAGTTGAATCTTCAAATTTGTCAGCTCTTGGTTTTCTTTGTATTGTAATGATCGTCATGTTTATTAGTGGTTTCTTCATTGATTTTATTGAAATCATTTTCATTTTTATTCCAGTAGTAACTCCTATTTTTAATGTCTACGAGGTGGATATGCTTTGGGTAGCAATTCTAATGGCAATAAATCTACAAACATCTTTTCTCACTCCGCCATTTGGTTTTTCTTTGTTCTATTTAAAAGGTGTTGCACCTCCTGAAATTACTAGTAGTCAACTTTACAAAGGAATCATTCCTTTTATAATCATACAAATAGTTTGCATTGCACTTTTAATTTTATTCCCAAGTCTGATCTACTTACTCAAATAGCTAAACAATGAAACGAAAAGATTTTATTAAAAAGACTGCGCTTGGAATTACTGGAATTGCAAGTATTGGAGCAGCTGTAAGTAGTTGCAAAAATGAGGCATTGGAAGTTCCAAAAATTAATATTAACAGCAACAAGGTTTTCAATTGGCGCATGACAACAGTATGGGGGAAAAATTTCCCTGTTTTTGGTGAGTCCTGTAATCTTTTAGCAGAGTGGGTACATAAAATGTCAGCTGGCAGATTAAATATAAAAGTGTTTGGTGCAGGAGAGCTTGCGCCAGGATTACAAACATTTTACTCTACCTCAGTGGGTACAACAGAAATGGGAGCAGGCGCCTCCTACTATTGGCAGGGCATTTCTCCTGCGGCACCATTTTTCACGGCGGTCCCCTTTGGCATGAATGCACAACAAATTCTTGCATGGCTGATAGGTGGTGAAGGAGAAGGTTATCAATTATGGAAAGAGGTTTATGCACCATTTAATCTGCTTCCTTTGCTCGCCGGAAACTCAGGCGTCCAAATGGGAGGATGGTTTAATAAAGAAATAAATACGATTGCAGATTTAGAAGGATTGAAAATGCGTATCCCAGGCTTAGCTGGTAAAGTTTTGGAAAAGGCGGGAGGAGCTGCCATTACTGTTCCAAGTGGAGAAATATATACAAATCTTGAGCGCGGCGTAATTGATGCTACAGAATGGGTGGGGCCTTATCACGATTATAAACTTGGTCTTAATAAAGCTGCGAAGTATTATTACACTCCTGGATGGCATGAGACTGGGTCTCAATTAGAATTTCTTGTAAATAAAAAAGCACATGACTCTCTTCCATCTGATCTACAGGAAATTCTATTTACTGCTAGTCTACGTGTACAGGCCTGGGTACTTGCCGAGTTTGATGCACAGAATGGCGCTTATCTTGAAAAAATACTTGAGAGTGGAACAGTAATAAAACAATTTCCTGAAGATGTTTTGCGGGTATTGAAAGAAAAAACAGATGAGGTTCTTGAAGAACTTACAGCTTCTGATCCCATGGCTAAAAAAGTCTATGCAAGTTATAATGCATTTAGAAAAAAGATCAATGTTTGGTCTGAGCTCACAGAGAAGTCCTTTTATAATAATATAGTCCGATAGACATTCCTATGAATTACAAATAAGCATTTTATTTTTCGGGGAAATATGCAAGTGCCTTAATCTCAATAATAATATTAGGATGTGGCAGCTGGTGTACAGCAACCGTTGTACGCGTGGGTCCAGATTCTTTGTTAAAGAATTTTGCATATGTCTCATTGTATCCGGGAAAATCTTTCATATCCATTAAAAAAGATGTTATATCAATCACATGGGATAGGTCAGCGCCTACGCTTTTCAAATATCCTTCAATATTCTTCATGACTGCCTCTGTTTGTAATCTGATATCAAACTGCCAAACTCCTTCATCATCTTGAATGGCGCCCACATGGGTATCATCAGGCCGGCGACTGCTGGTGCCTGATATGAAAAGAAAGTCACCTACTCGCTTAATGTGGGGGTAATTCCCTAGTGGTTTAGCTTTGTCCGTAAGGATTGTGTTCATACTCTGTCCATATTATTTATGGAAAGATAAACTTTTCTCTAGTCTCAAAACAGAAGATTCTAGCTAAAGCCACTGTATTAAATGAATAATACTATAAAAGAACAAAACGAGCGTTTAACTTTGTGCAATTATTTGATTGTCAATAATGTAAATCATACTATTCTGAAAAAGATAGAAACATACGAAGTCCCAAAGCTTGATAAACAAGAACGACTTTCTGATCACATTCCTGGTAAATTTCAAGCTATTAGCTCAAAAAAGGGAATGAAAAAAGCAATAGAAAAACGTTTAGTGAAAATTAACGGTGAAATTGGCCATACGGCAGATTACCTTACTGGAGGCGAAATCATAGAACTATTTCAAAGTAAACCCAAAGAACATAAAACTGAGATTGATTTGGACTTAGAAGTGCTCTTTGAGGATGAGTACTTAGCGGTAATAAATAAACCCGCCGGAATTGTTGTAAGTGGAAATAAACGCTGGAAGCTAGAGAACGCATTAAACAAAAATCTTAGCCTGAGCAAAGAAAAAGATGCATTAACAAGAGCCGAACCTATTCATCGATTGGACCTTC
Organism: uncultured Saprospiraceae bacterium; assembly: GCA_937967615.1. Lineage (GTDB taxonomy): Bacteria > Bacteroidota > Bacteroidia > Chitinophagales > Saprospiraceae > CALCMJ01. The sequence goes on along the minus strand of CALCMJ010000065.1, from coordinate 39,182 downwards.
CAACAAGTGGAGCCTTGCTTTGTGGCAAAACGCACAAAGCTGTAATGCTTTTAAACAAACTTTTTGAAGAAAAGAAAATTGAGAAAATTTACCATGCAGTGACCATAGGAAAGATGGAGGAAGAGGGTCAAATAGATTCTGAGATAAAAACTAAGAACGCCAGCACGAGTTTTAAACTTTTAAAAACAATAGAGTCTGAAAAATTTGAGCAGCTAAATTTGGTAGAGCTTAAACCATTGACAGGAAGACGGCATCAATTAAGAATACATCTTTTGGAATTATCCAACCCTATATTAGGTGATGCAAAGTATGGAATAGAAGGGAAACAGTTAAAGGGCAAGGGACTTTATCTTCATGCTAGTTCGCTAGAGTTTACACATCCTATAACTTTAGAAAATCTACGTGTCCAATCAAATCTGCCAAAAAAGTTTGAAAAGCTTTTTCCTGACTTTAAATTATAATGAAAACTTATTCCTAATAAGCTATACACATTATGAATACACCTATAGTTTCAGTTGATTGGCTTCATAAACATATTGATGATCCTAATCTTATCATCTTAGATGCAAGTCTGAAATTAAGTCCTACAGAATACAAAAACAATTCTGATAAGATTAGAATACCGGGAGCTCGCTATTTCAATATAAAAGAGACGTTTAGTGATGTGAGTTCAGATTTACCAAATATGCTCATTGATGAAAGGGGGTTTCAGGAAAATTGTAGAAGGCTAGGAATAAGTAACGAAAGCAATATTGTTGTTTATGATTGTGTAGGTATCTATACAAGCCCAAGGGTATGGTGGATGTTTAATACAATGGGGCATAAAAATATCGCAGTATTAGATGGCGGAATGCCTGCATGGATTTCTAAAGGATTGCTTACAGAATCCATCCAACTAGAAGATTACAAGGAAGGCAATTTTGAAGCAGAGTTAAATTCGCTTGCTATAAGAGACATGGATTTTGTAAAAGAAAATATAGACAATAAAGCAAGCCTAATAATTGATGCTAGGTCAAGGGGACGTTTTGAAGGAACAGCTCCAGAACCTCGTAAGGGACTCAGAAGTGGGTGCATACCTAACTCTATTAACATTCCCTATACTGAGCTATTAGATGATGGTGCATTTAAATCCAAAGCGGCACTCACTGATGAATTTTCAAAACATGATCTAAGCCAACGGGCTATAACATTTAGCTGTGGTTCTGGCATCACAGCATGCATCGTTTTACTGGCTGCTCGTCTTGTATTTGACGATAAAGAGTTTTCAGTCTATGACGGCTCATGGACGGAATGGGCAAGTAAGAATTAGATATTAAAAGAGAAAAGTATGAGTAGAACAAATTCAATCCTTTCACTAAGGCCTGATCTTAATCTTGCATTGACAAATTATCATTCTGATCTTGAAAAATTTCAAAATCTTAGTCTTAGGCCGATATTAAAATTGCAGCATACTATTACAGTTCAGTTGTTACTCCAAGCTAAACATATAGATTCAAATATGTTCAAGGATAAAAGTAGAACGGATTGTGAACTCTTACTAAAAGATTTCATGAAGTCAAATGTGCAATTTAGAAACCAAGTCTTGGGAATAATAATTGGTATGATGACAGAGGAAGAGTTTGACACTTACACAAAACATGACCTTGAAATCAATAAACGGATATTTAGCATGCAGCTTAAGAGATATCTGGATACTTTCTGTTCTTAAACATAAATTATTTAGATAGAAAGTTCCCAACTACCACTGTACGTAATTTTGAAATGTGTATTTTATACTACGTATTTCACAAATTCCAAGGTTTTGTAACATTTACCTCATAGGGCTTTTCAATAGCAATAACATCCTCTTCGCTCAGAGGCAAAAATACAGAATGCACCGCCTCTTCAATATGAGAAAGCGTTGTTGCACCAAAGATGGGAGAAGCGACAATGGGATTCTGATGCAACCAAGCTAAGGCTACCTCAGCTCCGCTAACGCCTTTCTGTCTTCCTAATTCCATCACTGCGTCTGCTACTTTAAAATCTGATTCTCTATTGTACAATTTATCACCAAAGGGATCGTGTTTACTTCTGGGAGTAGTACCTCCATTCCGTGTTCTAGTACCACAGACAACGCCCCTAGCAAGAGGGCTCCATGGCAATAGTGAAATTTGCTCTTCCTTGCAAAATGTATTCATCTCACGTTCTTCTTCTCTATAGATGATATTGTAGTGGTTCTGCATGGAAATAAAACGTGTCCATCCTTTTAAATCTGCTAAGTATTGTGCTTTACAAAACTGCCAGGAAAGCATACTTGAAGCACCAATGTATCTTACTTTTCCACTCTGGATAAGAGCATGCAATGCTTCCATTGTTTCTTCTATAGGTGTTGTATAATCCCAACGATGGATTTGATATAAATCTATGTAGTCTACGCCTAGATTTTTTAAAGAATTTTCAAGATTAAGAATTATCTGTTCTTTTGAAAGTCCTATTCTTGAAGGCACATTAGGAACCTGCATTCCCACCTTGGTTGCAATGAAATATTCCTCTCTTTTAGCGTACTTAGCGAGTGCTGAACCAGTCATGCGTTCGCTTGTTCCTGAAGAGTAAGTATTGGATGTATCAAAAAAGTTAATCCCTAATTCAAGTGCCTTCATGACATGGACATCACAATCTTCTTGTTTATCAATCACCCAAGACCTCCAAGACTTTGCACCATATGTCATCATACCTAGACAAATTGCACTGACATTCAAGTCGGAATTACCTATTTGTTTGAAAATCATCCTTAAATATAGGAAAGTAGGTATTATGATTAATAAAATTGAAAGCGTCTTTCTTCTCGCATCAGTGATAGGAATGATAGGCGCAGCCTAGTCCCGAAGGGACCAAAGCGAACGCGGAGTCATGGATGACACGACCCTCACATTGCGAAGCAATGTGAGGGGGATGCCCTAATCTTCTAAACGGTGTAATTAATTTTTATGCTAATATACTCTGTCAAATAAAACAGGAGCTACGTTTCTCAAGTAGCTCCTGGACAAACAGAAGGGTGTGTAATTATGTCTTTACCTATCAGTTTTCTTAATCTTTATTGTTTTTCTGATCTGCGTTTTTTTATCAATAACCTGGAGGAAATACACTCCTTTCTCTAGTTGGCTAGAGGATTGTTCCAACTCAGATTGATCAGAGCCTCCCTCCATTAATATGTTCCCCATTCTATCAAAAAGCTGGAAACTATAATCTTGATTTTCATTAATAATTTTGAAGGATTCTGTAAACGGATTTGGAAATACTGTCAATGGCGCATTGAATCTGCGTGACTTGATACGGACAAGATCTGAATATTCAAAACTTTCATCTAAGTCAACAACTTTGAGGCGGTACACATTCCTAGGAGCTATATTAAAATCTTTGTAATTATATTCATCTTGGCCAGTTGCTGGAATTCTATCTAAAGGCGTCCATATACCCTGTACAATTTTCTGTACTTCGTAGTAGTCCACATCAATCTCGTCTCTGACAGCCCAGTTGAGTCTGACATGTTGGCCAAAAACTAACTTTCCTCTAAATTCCAGAATGGTAACCGGCAGCTCTTGATTGTGAAGGATGTTTTCTTGTGGAGTTGATTCTGTGCTTGGAGAGTTCGTGAGATGTGCTTTCCCAGGAAATAACATAGCAAGCATACAAATACAGCAGGTAATTAGATTTTTCATAATAATGGGGTTTTAATTATGGACTACCACTGCTAGAGCTGTAAAATTAGTGTATTTAAACATCTAATGATTCAGGGTAAACACTAATTTATTAATAGCTTTAATTTTTTATTAGAACAGAAATGGCTCTAGAAATTCTCTATGAAGACGTTCATTTTATTGGGGTCAATAAGCCTTGCGGGATGCTTATGCACAGGAGCAAAATTGCTAAAGACGTAGAGAATACACTACTCATGGAGCTTAAAGCACAATGCAATAAGTTTCTTTACACCATACACCGCTTAGATAGAAAAACTTCAGGAGTTGTATTATTTGCTCTTGACAAAGAAAGTCAGAGTCAGGCAAGTAAATTATTTCAAGAAAAAAAAGTAAATAAAACATATCACGCGATCGTACGTGGGCATACGATGGATTCTGGAACAATAGATTATGCTATCAAGAATGAATCAGGCAAAATCAAGGACGCAATTACCCACTATACAACAATGGAACGTTTTGAAATTCCCTTGCCTTTTGGGAAACATGACACGTCCCGTTACTCCTTGATTGCGCTTAAGCCAGAAACGGGTAGATATCATCAGTTAAGGATGCATATGGCGCATATATTTCATCCAATTATAGGAGACAGACCTCATGGATGTAATAAACAAAACAAACTGTTTAAAGAAAGATTTATGAGTATGACAATGATGCTTCATGCAAAAGAATTGGAAATTGATATTGGCAATAAACTATGCATCCAAGCGAGCTATCCCGAAGAGTTTAATAGGATATTGGCTATGTTGCGTAAATCTTAAAGACCACAGCCCCCAAAACAGCTGTGCTTATTCACATTTGTATATCTTTGTTTCATGGATTCTGTTTCAGTAATAGTAGAAAAAATAGACCAAAGCTTTGTTGATGTCACAACATGGATTGCAGCCCAAGCCGATGTAAATTTTATTGCTGGTCCTGAAGGCAAATGGAAAACTTCTGGGCATCTTGATCATTTACTTCAAACAGCAGAACTCGTCAATAAAGGCTTACGGATTCCAAAACTTATGCTAAGGTGGAAATTTGGCAAACCCAATAGAGCAATCAGAACATATGATGAGGTCGTCAAAAGATATAATGAAAAATTATTAGATCTTGCTCCGGGGGTAACTAGCCCAATGACAATTCGTGATTTTAGTATTGATGATAAAAAAGACTGCTTAAATAAATTTAAAAAAGAGGGTGAGCAATTATCAAAACAGATAGGCAAATGGTCAGAAAAAAATCTAGATGCATACTTACTTCCTCATCCCCTAATGGGAAGAATGCCTGTAAGAGAATTGCTCATGTGGACGAGTTACCATAACTACCACCATCTTAAAATATTAAAAGAAAAGTATTAAGCATTGGCCTCTAAATATAAAAGCGAACATATAATCCCAATTCTTGCGAATTTCCCTATTTACAATAAATCAAAATTTAGATGTGATTTAGTAGCTAGTATAAGTGTGGCTGTACTTCTCGTACCACAAGCAATGGCCTATGCGCTCCTGGCAGGTGTTCCTCCTATTTATGGATTATATACTGCTTTAATTCCACTGGCAGTCTATGCTGTTTTAGGTTCCACACCACAACTTTCTGTGGGTCCCGTTGCCGTTTCTGCTCTACTTGTTTTGGCAGGATTAAGCAAACTCGCAGAACCAGGCACTGCGGAGTACATTTCACTTGCTATAACATGTGGTCTTTTAATAGGGTTTATACAAGTTGTGCTTTCTCTTCTGAGAATGGGCTTTCTCGCAAATTTTCTTTCCCACCCAGTGATCGCAGGATTTACTTCTGCAGCAGCAATAATAATTAGCATCACACAATTAAAAGATGTATTTGGAATAGCATTGCCTAGTGATTCAAATATTCCTGAAACGATATCACACATAGCTAACAATATTGCATCTACGAACATGTACACACTCAGCATCGCTCTTGCAGCAATGCTTGTCATTTTTATTTTGAAAAAACTCAACAAAGCTTTACCAGGTACTTTAGTTGCCGTTGTTCTTGCTACAATAGGTGCATATTATATGGGACTAGAAAGCAAAGGGGTCTCCTTAGTAAAAGATGTTCCTAGTGGCTTACCATCTATTATTCTTCCTGATCTGCGGTTAGAAACTATCCGTATGCTGATTCCTACTCTCATCACAGTAACTATTGTAGGAATAGTTGAGAGTATAAGTATTGCTAAAGCTTTGGAGGCAAAGCACAAAAACTATACAATCAGGCCCAACCAAGAACTTCTTGCCTTAGGTGCATCAAAAATCCTAGGTTCGTTTTTCCAAGCAATTCCAAGTTCAGCAAGTTTTTCAAGGTCGGCATTAAATTCCGACTCTGGAGCTAAGACCACATTCTCTTCAGTGTTCGCAGCCCTTATAGTCGCTCTTGTGCTATTGTTTTTTACTCCTCTATTCTACTATTTACCTAAAGCTGTTTTGGCTGCAATAATTATATTGTCTGTAATAAGTCTGTTTGATTATAAAGAGGCTAAAAACCTTTGGAAAACACACAAGAAGGACTTTATTGTAATGGCAGTAACCTTTGTAAGTTGTTTTGCATTTGGTATTGATCATGGTGTATTTATAGGTGTTGCATTATCTGTCTTTGCAATTCTCTGGAAAACTTCAAGACCACATATTGCAACTCTAGGTAATATTCCTGGAACAACATTCTATAGAAACCTGGAACGCTTTGAAGAAACTGAGTGTCTGGAAGACGGATTGATATTGCGTTTTGACGAACAACTCTATTTTGGAAATGCTTCTTTTTTTAAGCAAAGAATTTTTAAACTGGCAACTCAGGATGAGAATGACAACGTAAATAAAGTCTTACTTGATGCTTCCAATATAAGTAGTATTGACAGTAGTGGAATTCATGCCCTTAGAGATTTGGATAATAGTTTAAAAGCATCTGGTATTGATCTCTACATTTGTGGGGCGCATGGTCCAGTGAGAGATATTTTAAAAATCTCAGGACTCATGACAGAGCCTGAAAAACATCACCTTACTGTTCATGAATGTGTCTCCTACCTTGCTGGCCATAAAAACATTTCTCCTTATAATAAAGCATTGCAAACAAATACCGATTCTTAAATCTGTTAATATTACTGCTTAATCTTCCTTAATCACTTTGACATTATAGATAATATTATTTGAATCCGTAAGTCTAATAAGATACATTCCACTCTTTAAATGAGAGACATCTAATTCAAGAAACTCCTGTTTCTGCTCTGATTCTCCAAGATCTACCAAAGCACCTGCCATTGTAAATATTGAATATTTATATGCCGACTTTCCTGGAAGAGAGATTTTGAAATCCCCTCGTGTAGGAACTGGAAATGCTTTTAAAGCTTTGAAATTTACGAGGTCTTTCGTTGACACAAGCGCACTGTAACACGCTTTAATATCTAATTCAGCGATGGAAGTCCACGGTCCGCCATTCACCTCAGAAAGTGCGCGCAACTTAAAATACCTTCCAAGCTTGGCTGCTGGAAAATTAAGTGTTTGCGGAGAAGCTGAGTTTTCAAACTGACCTAGCGTATCCACTGCACCCCAGTCTATTCCATCTTGGCTAAAATAAAGTTCAAAATCATTTATTCTTCCATTTTGACCAACCTGCCTAGGTAGGTAGGTGAATTCATGGATATAAAATTCAGCGCCTAAGTCAACTTGAATTTCGTGTGGATATGGATCTGTTCCTGAACTCCATCGCGTATGCCAGATCGTTTCAGGATTTCCATCAAACGCCATCGTTGCTAGACCTGGCTGACCAGTTTCCTCGCTATCTACATAAATCAAATTCCATGAAGCCTTAGGGATAAATCCAGGATTACTACAACTTTCAAGAGAGGGACAGTCTATTGCAGTTACCATATTTTCAATAGTCTTACTGAACATTTCACCATCTTTAATAACACTAAGACTGACATCGTAAGAACCAGATGTTCCTAGAACAACTTTTGGATTCCTTTTGTTAGCGTCATCAATATATAAAGGCGTTGGGCTAATATTCCAAGTCCAAGTTACATTGTCATGATTCAAAATAGAATGATCATCAAATTGCAAGGTGTCCAAATTGCAATCGTAAAGTGGTCGTTCAACCCAAGGCTGGATTATAGGTTTGAAGTTTGGCTCTTCTAGACTATTCTCCCATATTCCTCCGTTTCCGGCTACGCGGATCTTGCTGTCTCTAAAAAAAGCCAAGGCATGATTAGGAGCAATGCCTGCTGGATAAGAATCTCCGAAAGTGGCCCAATCCAAATCTCCATCTTTTCTTACAAAGCACTGACCTGGTCTGCCGCTGTTGTAATTTGTAAAAACATACAAAATATCTCTTCCTTCTGCATCGGGCTGTACAACTAAGCTCTTGGTAAATTCGTCTAAGCTTCCTGTCCAATCCTCCCAAGTCACTCCTCCGTCTTTAGATTTAAAAATCTTTCCCTTATCAGCGGTCCAGGACCCGTTCTGCAAACAAGCATAGATTATGTTTTCATCATTTGGTGATATTTCAAAATGCAATTTGCCTCTCCAGTAGGAAGTTCCATTCATTCCGTTTGTAAGACTTGGTTTCGCTTCCCAGCTATAACCTCCATCTTCACTTTTAAACAATCCACGATCTACCACATCTGCATAGATAACATTGGGATTATTAAACGAGATCTGACAAAAGCGCACCCGGGCACCAAAGTCATGGAGCAATTCAAAAGACGTACCCATGTCATTACTTTTCCAAAACCCATTTTCCTCACCCAAGTAAATCACTTCATGATAGTTAGGATGAAAAAGCAAATTTCCTCTCCTTCCACCGTATTCATCCATATTGGGATATTTGCTAAACACAAATCTTCCCTGCGGCTTAGCTTCTGCTGTTTCAGGTAAGACCCATCCAGGACCCAGATCATTAAATGTAACATGCTTACTCCTTCCCTTCATTATCCAACCAGTAGGTGATTCTGCACCACCCATCCGCAAGGCTTTAGCATTGTAAAAATCTGCAATTGCCATGTTGCCATTATGATATCTTCCTCCCACAATAAGATCTTCATTCCAGCCCTGATCAAATCCCCACATGTGCGATCCCACTAAATTTCTATTTTTTGCAATTGCATTCTGTGGAGAAGTAAAATTATCTGTTGAAAATGTAATTCCCCCATCTGTTGCAACCCAAGTTGTTCCATTGTCTAAGATTTGCATGGATTGTATATCAGGATGAATAGGAAAGTTACCTCCATATCCACCTATTATGCTAAAGTTACTTCCACCATTTATAGACTTATATAAAGTGGACGTACCTGCAAATATTAATTCACTGTCTATAGGCGAAACTTCAAGAACTAAATCAAAGAATCCCTGGCCATTATCCATAGGAAATGCATTCGTTTGTCCAGTAGCAATTCTATCCCATACACCTGTCTGCATATTTCCTCGATATAATAATGGTGTATTATTGGGGGCCAATAGTATGCTAAGAAGTAAATCAGGATTAGCAGCACTTACTGCGATTAATCCTCCTGCCTGGTCTTGTATATTATTTGGAAAATTAGGATCACTTTGAAAACTCTCTCCCCCATCTGATGAAACTGCTATTCTGAATTGTCCATTTTGGTTACTAATGGCATACATCGAATTTTCGTCGTTAGGTTTTGCATGCAAATCGTAGGTATGGAGATCTAAAACATGTATCCAAGTCTCACCCATATCCTTTGACTTAAATACTCCTGAAGACCCAGCAGCAAAAACATCCGTTTCGTTTTGTATAAGTAGTTTATCTGCATAAAACAATGCATTCCCAGAAAGCAATGGTTGCCAGTTAAGTCCTCCATCCATTGTTCTGTGAATTTGTCTGCCAGCTGCCGCGAAAACCATATCTGTATTTGTAGGATGAATTGCAAGAGCTGTGACTCCGCCGCCAAAACTATAATTCTGTCCAAGCAACTGCCAAGTATCCCCCTTATCTATTGACTTACTTACAAATCCTGTTTCTGTACCACAATAAATAATTTCATGGTTTGTTTTAGCCACCTCTATGCTATACACATTTACCTGCCAAGGGCAAGCTTTAGGTTCTTCAGTGGAACCGGATTCATTTAACCAAAACGTTTCTTTGGGTCCTAAAAATTTCCATTCTAATAAATTCTTTTGTGCGTTTACATTTACAATACCCGTTTGCGTATTTGTTTTGAATACATTCTTATAATACTCTTCTTGCTTAGATTCTAATATTCTTCCATCCTCTGCAACATATACAAGAGCCTGCTGTCTCCACAATTTATAGTATCTCTCTATGGGTCTAAACTCTTTTGTTGCGAGAGTCTTCCACTCTAAATATGCTTCTTCGATCTGATAATAGTTCAAGTCTTCTTGGTAAAGCATTTTTGCCCAATCTGGGTAGTCATCTTGATAGGCTGGCTTATAGCTTGGAACAACACCAGGTAGATAGTCATGTGCGTAATATTTCTCCTGTCCAAATAACGAAGAGATTGAGATGATAAATATTAGAGTAATTATTTGCTTCATAATACTGAATTGTAAGGATGAAATCAAAATAAAAAAATATTTCCAGGATTACACAAGCATTGGATGGATCATTGTGTGTTGCTTAAGATCAACCGTTTGTACATATCTATAGGCATAGTTCCCACCTCTCTCCTTCTTTTGTCCAAATTCTCTTCATCTTCGATTGTGTTTAGTTGAGCAATTTTATTTTCTAAATCTACTTTTAAAAATTGTGTTCCATAGCGTTGCTCTTCTCCTGCGCCTACTTTAATACGGTCATACAAATATGCATAGCTTTGGCCATCCATATCTTTATTTGCTACAGCTTTCTCTATGTTTACTAATTGGCTTGCTTGCCAAGTTTTATCTCCGTCTGCATGTTGAATAATAAAAAAGACTGCGTCCATTCCATCCTTGCCTACAAGTGCTTTAGTAGGAAATCCATGTTCTGCAATAATTTCTTTGAGCCGAATTCTATTTACTCTATCATGATCTATTCGCTCACCCTCCGGAATAACGTCTTCTTTTTTTAAGCCATATTCTTCTAGGAGTCCAATCATCAAATTAGATCTTACATATTGGTCATTTATAAACATCTTGACAAGTTCAATTTGCAAGGCAGAATCTTGAACAGGTGCTTGTTGGTAATCCGCACATGCTGGATAAGTTTGAAGATATGATGAAGGACATAATCTAGAAATAAGTTCTTCAGATTGCGTTTTTAGAATGGATTCTATTTTTTCATTTTTATCTAAAGAATTTAAAACTCCAAGTCCCTCACTTGCAAATTTATAGTCCAATTGCTTGGAAGTATTTAACAAAGAATCTAGCTGCATTTCTGCTAAGGCGTAATTGTCTGCTTTAGCCGATTCTATCATTCTCCATCCTAGCCTCCATACTCCATCATCAGAAAGTTTTTCTTGTTCTGAATTTACACAAGCTGCCAAAATTAAGATTAGAATAAGGTAAAGTGCTGCTAAATTTATTTTCATGATTTACTATTAAATAATAGAAAGAAAACCTAATCCAATATCTTTCCAGGATTAAGAATACCATTAGGATCTAAGGACTTTTTAATGATACGCATAGTTGCTATCTCTTGAGGAGTTCTACAAATATCTAAGTACGGTTTCTTATCCAAACCTATTCCGTGCTCTGCAGAGACTGAACCATTAAATTCTCCAAGTGGTGCATATATCACATCATTGATTGCTTTTCTCAAGTTATCGCTGTTGTCTTTTTTATCAACAATAAAATGAATGTTCCCATCAGCTACATGGCCGAAAGCATAACATTGATCCACCCCATCAATCTTTTCAAGCTCTTCCAGGACCATATCCACATAATCATCAATTTTGGAAATGGGCAAACTCACATCAAAATGTTGGTCAATGGTACAGACTGCATTTATAACTCCCACGTCCTCTCTGATATTCCAAAACCATTCGAGATCAGAATCAGAATGTGCAGGAACAGCATCTAATATTATTTTTTCTTCTATCGCCGATTCCAATATTTCTAAAAACAGTTGACTATCTTTTTCAACGTTCCCGCCAAGGGACTCAAACAGGACATAATATTTGTAATCATAAGGCAATGGAGGTTTCATCTGAGACGGTTCAGAAGTGAGCGCCTTATAAGCATCTTTCCACAAGAGTTCGTAAGCACTCAAAGTACCTCCTAATTTCTTGTCTGCATATTTTAGAAAACTGACAAGTTTATTAAAATCATTAAATCCTACAAAAGCACTATTTCTACTCTTGGGTGCTTCCTCTAGTTTTAAAACTAGCTTAGTTACTATTCCCAAAGTCCCTTCAGAGCCAATGAGCAAATGTTTCAAATCGTATCCTGAATTGTTCTTAATTATCTTTTTAAGAGAGCTTAAAATCGTACCATCTGCGAGAACAGCTTCCATGCCTAGAATTAAATTTCTAGTCATACCATATCTCAGAACACGTAGACCTCCTGCATTGGTAGCTACACAGCCACCAATTTGCGCAGATCCCTTTGCACCAAAATTTAATGGGAACAGCATATTTTTCTCACTTGCTGCTTGCTGAATGCTTTCAAGAATACAGCCTGCTTCTACAGTCATTGCTCTACTCATAGTATCTACTTCCAAAATTGCATTCATTTTTTCTAAGCTCAAAACGATATCATCTGGCTGACAGCGTGTAGACCCTACCAAGTTTGTGAGACCACCGTGCATAACGACGCTTTGGTTTTCCGCATTGCAAATGCTTAAGACCTTAGAAACGTCTTCTGTACTTTTTGCTAATACTACTGCCTTTGCGATCAGAGGCTTATCAGTATTCCAAACATGATCAAATCTATCCTTGATGTCTTCAGAACTGAGGACCTGATCTTTACTAAGTGCTTGGCTAAGTTTGTGGACTACGTTATTCATTCCTCTAAAGATATAAAGCAATGAACAAATACAGATTAAATCTTGCTTAAGTTTTCAGCGGATTGGCTGAGCACATCTTTTGTTTTTGCAAAACAAAATCTCAGAACTTTTCCGTCTGATCTATCTGCATAAAAGGGAGAAACAGGAATACTTGCTACTCCGTACTCACGTGTCAAACGTTTTGCAAAATCCAAATCGTTTTCATCTGAGATTTCTGAATAATCAAATAATTGAAAATATGTGCCCTCACACGGAATTGCTCTCAGTTTTGATCCTTCCATAGCGGCATTAAAATAATCACGCTTTTCTTGATAAAATTGGCCTAAACCAAGATAAGGTTTAGGGTCTGTCATATAATCTGCTAATGCATATTGCAAAAAAGAGTTTACACTAAATACATTCCACTGATGGATTTTACGAATCTCTTTAGTAATATATTCTGGGGCAATGGAATAGCCCAACTTCCATCCTGTACTATGAAAGGTTTTTCCAAATGAATACACGGCAACACATTGTTCAAATAGCCTAGGATAACGTAGGGCACTTTGGTGTTCTTGTCCATCATAGATTAAGTGTTCGTATACTTCATCACTAAGAACAATTATATTCTTTCCCTGTACTAAACTTTCTAAGGCTTTCATGTCCTTAGCCTTGAGAGTCTTTCCTACTGGATTGTGTGGCGTATTAATAATTATCATTCTTGTACGTTCCCCTATCAGCTCATTGAATTTATCCCAATCAATTAAAAACTCTGGAGCTTTTAAAACGTAGGGCACGACAAGACCACCACATAACTCAATTCCAGGCTTATAAGAATCATAGGCAGGCTCCACTATTATAACCTCATCATTTGGTTTTACAAAAGCCGTAATGATATTAGAAATGGCTTGTGTTGCTCCTGCTGAAATTGTGATTTCGCTTTCAGGATTAACGGAGCTTCCATACGCTGTATTTACTTTAGTGGCTAGTACTTTTCTAAGATCTAGAAGTCCTGGCATGGGACAGTATTGATTTTTTCCTGCTCTTAGATAGTGTTCGATTTTATCTTTTAATTCATCAGCACAATCGAAATTTGGAAAACCTTGTCCAAGATTAATGGCATTTGTTTCGCTAGCGAGTTTTGACATGATAGCAAAAATGCTTGTTACATCATCAGGCAACTTGGATTCAAAACTTATGTTCATTATAGCTTAGGCATTATTCCAAAAATATAAATAAGGAGAGCGACCAATGCTATTATTGACCACTTAAATATATTCCATATAGCGCCTACATTGAAAGTCTCTTCAGTCCAGTTTCTCCCAAGCATTTTAAAAATACCAGTAAGAATTCCCCAAACGATTACTCCTCCAAGCACTAGGAATACCAATGCTGTAATGTCCGTTTCTTTCATTTTAGTTTGTCTTGTTAAGTAAATGTAGAGATTATTTAGCAGACAGAGAATTTGACCTAGGGTTGATTCCTATCAATAGAAAATTTATATCTTCATAGAAACCATAAAACAATCAACTATGAATTCAAAAGTAACAATGGGTTTACGTATTCTTTTTGGAATATTCTGCCTTGTATTTGGACTAAACAAGTTTTTAAACTTTCTGGCCTTTCCAGAAATTCCTGGAGACGGAGGAACATTAATGGGAATCTACTTTACATCAGGTTTTCTCAAGATCATTGGAGTATTGGAAATTTTAGGAGGCATTGCTTTGTTGGCAAACAAGTTTGTCCCTTTGGCGCTCATAATCATGACGGCAATTATGTTTAATGCGCTTTTATTTCACGCCTTGCATGATCCTGCAAATATTGCGGGTGCGGTCTTGGGTTATGTTCTAAGTTTAGCTTTAGTATATGCACATAAGGAGAGATTTCAATCTCTCTTAAGTGCATAATACTATTGAGGCGATTTTTGACTTTAAAAAGAAAGCAAGAAGATGAATCATCTTCTTGCTTTCTTTTTTCTTACACACTAGAAAGCGCTGATGCTTTTAAGCTTGTCAATTCACGCATAAGTTCACGCTGGCAAGAGAATCTATCTCCAAATAATTTTTTAGTCTCTGCCTTTAACATCGCAGCTGCATTCTCATTGTATGCTTCTAAGTGCTCTTCTTTTTCATAAAAATACTCGCAACAGAATGTTCGGGTAAGCTTACTTTGAGTCTCAATCTCATAAAAATTGCATTCTGTAAAGAATCCAGTATTCAGGACATCTTCAAGATGTTTGTCATTGAAAAAGTTGATCCACTTTTCAGCTACATCTTTGTCTACTAAGCATCTTACTTTATACACAAATCTTGGCATATGTTTTATTTTGATATTCCATTAAAAATCAGTTCAGTTATTTGTTTTTCCAATTCCACCGGGTTCATCTCTTCTTTGTTTTCTGGAACCCAAGCGAATAACCATCTTAGGGTGGATAAAATTGAATTTTTCAAAATCTCTATAGGGACATCTTTTAAGTCACCATTTTCAACAGCCTCACATAGCAGCTTTTCTACAATCTTTTCATAGCGATTTCTATGGGCAATGAATTTCTTCTGTTGTTTGGGCTCTAAATGTCTCCATTCGTTTAATAGTAACGAAACATGATAAGGATTGCTTCTACTTAGCTCTATATTCAGCGCGACAAATTGCCTTATTTTTCCCAAAGGAGTATGCGATGAAGACTCTATATACTGGACTCCTTCCAAAAATTTATCTGCTATGGCGAATAAGAGGGATTCTAACAATTCTTGCTTGCTATCCACATAATTATAGATCGTTGCAGCCTCAATGCCTATGTCCGCTGCTATAGCACGCATAGTGGTTGCTTTATAGCCAAGCTGATATATGCCCTTCAATGCTGCATCGTAAATATCAGATTTTGAAATCTTCTTGTTCATACTCAGTTAAATCAGACAGATACTAACAAACGTTAGTAAGGTAACTATCTATAATTAAACGATTGGTTACAATAATAAAAATAAATCTTGGATGTTACTAACAATTGTTAGTATATTAGACAGATCAAAATAATAGACTATGCCTTTATATCATAGACTTGGTAAAATACCGCCAAAACGACACACAACGTTTAAGAAGCCCGATGGGAATCTATATTACGAACAGCTATTTGGAACCATAGGATTTGATGGAATGTCTTCACTTATGTATCATCATCATAGGCCCACAATGGTAAGTCACATAGGGGAATCAATAGATGTGTCCCCAAAGATTAGGGTGGATAAGAATATGAAGGCAAGAAAGCTATTGGGATATGACATTGCTCCAGAAGATGATTTCTTAGATAGTCGTAAAACAATGTTGGCTAACAATGATGTGCACATTGGAGTTGCAGCACCTAGAAAGTCTCTAAGCGAATACTTTTACAAAAATGCGGATGCTGATGAAATGCTGTTTATTCATAAGGGAACAGGCAAATTAAGAACACTCCTTGGCAACATTGACTTTGAATATGGGGATTATCTTATCATCCCACGTGGAATGATATATCAGATAGAATTTGACACTGAAGACAATAGGATTCTATACGCTGAATCCTTCCATCCCATCTATTCGCCTAAACGATATAGAAATTATTTTGGGCAATTGCTTGAGCATTCCCCCTATTGTGAGAGAGACTATAAATTACCTTACGAACTGGAGACGCACGACAAAAAAGGTGAGTTCCATATGAAAATAAAGAAGCAAGGACATCTACATTCTCTTGTTTATAAATCACATCCTTTTGATGTTGTGGGTTGGGATGGGTATAATTTCCCTTATGGATTTTCCATTCATAACTTTGAACCCATTACAGGAAGAGTGCATCAGCCTCCACCAGTTCATCAAACATTTGAGACTAAGGCTTTTGTCATTTGTTCTTTCTGTCCTAGACTTTATGATTATCACCCTGATTCTATTCCTGCTCCATACAATCACAGCAATATAGATTCTGATGAATTGATTTATTATGTAGATGGTGATTTTATGAGTAGAAATAATATTGGCCCCGGCTATATGACCCTACATCCAGGTGGTATTCCACACGGACCACATCCCGGAGCTTATGAGCGCAGCATTGGACAAACTGAGACGGAAGAACTTGCTGTCATGATAGACACGTTCAAACCTTTAATGATAACAGAAGAAGCACTTGCAATAGATGATGGTAAATATTTCCAATCATGGCTAGAGGGTGCGCATTAATAATAAATAGAATTAACAGAACATGAAGAGTTGGCTTGACATAGACCCTGCATCTGATTTTAGTATCCACAACATACCCTTTGGTATTATTTCAAATGCGAGTTCAAATAAACACGTAGCGACACGTATTGGGGATAGTGTGATAGATTTATATGCACTTTCAAAACTGGATGCCTTTGCAACACTTGGCGTGTTACCAGATGTGTTTAATTCCAATTTCCTAAATGACTTCATTGGGGAAGGAAAGGTAAAAACAAGTGCTGTCAGAAAAAAGATACAGGAAATGCTGACGGATGAGAAAAGCATCTTAAAACAGCATTCTGAATTATTAATAGATATCGCAGATGTACAAGTGCACCTTCCTGTAAAGGTGAATGACTACACTGACTTCTATAGTAGCATAGAACATGCAACAAATCTGGGCAAGTTATTTCGGGATCCAGAAAACGCTTTACTCCCTAACTGGAGGCACTTGCCAGTAGGCTATCACGGCAGAGCAAGTTCAATAGTAGAGTCAGGCGTAAACATACACAGGCCTAAAGGACAGACGAAGCCAGTGGATGGACCGCCAGTTTTTGGACCATGTAAGCTTCTTGACTTTGAACTTGAAGTGGGGTTTATAATAGGAAAGGAAACTAAACTTTCAGATTCCATCAGCACTGCTGACGCAGAGGATCATATTTTTGGATTAGTCCTTTTTAATGATTGGAGTGCTAGAGATATTCAGAAATGGGAATATGTTCCTCTTGGGCCATTTCTAGGAAAAAGTTTTGCAAGTTCCATTTCACCCTGGGTGGTAACACTTGAAGCATTAGATAATTTCAGGGTAGCAGGACCTACACAAGAACCTGAGGTTCTACCCTATCTGAAATATGAAGGTCTAAGAAATATTGATTTACACCTAGAAGTTTCTTTGGAGCCAGAGCATGCAGTTGAAACCCTGATAAGTGTTTCTAACTTTAAGTACATGTACTGGAATATGTCTCAACAGTTAGCCCATCACACTGTCAATGGCTGCAACGTACAAATAGGAGATATGATGGCATCTGGAACAATAAGTGGAAAAGATGAAAAGTCTTTTGGCTCCATGTTAGAAATGAGTTACGGCGGCAAAAAAACAATTCCGCTTAAAGAAGGAGGCGAACGAAAATTTATTCAAGACTACGACAGCATCATTATGCGAGGCCATTGTGAAAAGGATGGCATAAGAGTAGGATTTGGAGAAGTGAGAGGACAAGTGTTACCAGCAAAATAAATTATGAGCGAATATTTAAGTTTAGATCCAAATGCACTATCAAAAAGGGATAGATTTGCCTACCTCCTGGCTGGTGTAGGGCCGCGGCCTATTGCATTTGCAAGTACTGTGGACAAAGAAGGGAATGTAAACCTAGCGCCCTTTAGTTTTTTCAATGCATTCAGCTCCACTCCACCTATTCTCATTTTTTCTGCTGCTGTGAGTGGTCGCGATGGAAGTCAAAAACATACTTACGAGAATGTAAAAGAGATTGCAGAGGTTGTAGTAAATATTGTAAACTACCCTATAGTAGAGCAAATGTCTCTAGCGAGCACAGCCTATGCTAAAGGTGTGAATGAATTTACGAAAGCTGGCTTAACCCAAATCCCTTCAGATATTATACGCCCTCCCAGGGTTGCAGAATCTCCAGTTGCATTTGAGTGCAAGGTTAATCAAGTGATAGAATTAGGCACAGAAGGTGGCGCGGGCAATCTTATTATTTCAGAGATCGTAAAGATTCACATTGACAAGGCGTACTTAGATGCCGAGAATGCACTTGACACAGAACGATTGGATTTAGTGGGGCGAATGGGAGGAAACTGGTACTGTCGTGCTTCAGGAAGCGCATTGTTTGAAATCCAAAAGCCAATAAAAAACTTAGGAATAGGAATTGACAAACTACCAAAGCACATACGAGAGAGCACTATCTTAAATGGAAACAATCTAGGAAGATTAGGCAATATAGAGGTACTTCCTAGTCCAGCAGAGATTAATAAAATACGTGAAGAGCTAGGTGAAATCATAGACCCAAAAGCAGAAAACAAAAGTACATCCTTGCATATGTTAGCAAAAGCATATTTGGAGAATGGGGATAGTCATACTGCCATTTGTATTTTGATGATGGCAGAATAGCTCAATATTTGTTTCCATATTACAAGTTTTTATAAAAATCCTCTTTTTGGAAAAGAGCATATCACTTTGGAGTTTGTTCAAAACTCTAATTTCAAAACAATAAATTAATTTTTTTAAAAATAAATACATCTACCCATAGATGTTTTCCTTTTTCTCTCCATAAAGGTATGATTGAACAATAAAATTTAATTAACCATGGTGAGAACCACACGAATTCGCTTTTGTGTATATCCTAGTACCTCAAGTACTTATAATACGAGTTGCAATACATCGTATTTATATGTGCAGAGTCGCATAGTTGTTCAATCCACACGAAACGAATTCTGTGGTTCTTCTTCAATTAAGGGTATAATATGAATACTATTTATAAAATACTTCTAATAGCATTTTCTTGTATTCCAGTACTGGTTTTTAGTCAAGAAATAAGTCGTGATGTTATTTCAACTCAAGGCAACTATTTCAAACACTCTAACAATTTAAGTTTAGAATGGACTTTAGGAGAGTTGACGGTCAATTCAACAAATCCATGCTTCTTCACTGATGGTTTTCATCAAAGCTTTTTAGTTAGAGATTGTGGCTTCAATGATCCAGATGGAATACCGCAAGATGAGGACTTACACATTTACCCAAACCCCGCACTCGATGATCTATTTATTGAAATTGAAAAGGGCCTAATCCAAGATGTAATTATATATGACAATGGTGGCGCACATTTAAGGACTTTTAGCTACGATTTTGTTCCGTTTATCCAATTGGATCTTAGATTTCTTTCAGCTGGACTGTATGTCATCCGCATTACTACAGACTTTAAGATTCTCAATAAAAAGTTTATAAAAATCGATTAAACATTCAAAGGAGAACATTCCATAAAAATTTAAAACCATTAGAAATGAAAAAGATTTTACATTGCATAATCATTGTTATTCTAACTGCGGTTATCAACCAAATTTCAGCACAAAATAACGATGCATTTTCTTACCAAGGTGTCTTAAGAAATGAAGCAGGCACCATATTAACAAGTCAAGAGATTGCGATCAAAATAAATATTCTAAACCAAAACGAGGAAATAGAATATTCAGAAATACACAATCCCGTAACGACCAGCCCAGCAGGTATATTCTCAATCCTGATAGGAAGAGGAGAAGTAGAAACCGGTTCATTGTCTAGTTTAAAGGAATTGGATTGGGGCTTAGAAAATTACAGTATTCAAACAGAAGTAGATATTGATCTATTCAACGGTATTAATTTTCAAGTCTTTGGCAGCTCTCCATTGGTTGCTGTGCCGCTTGCACTCCATGCTCAGACTGTAGAAGATAAAGATGATGCAGATGCTGACCCAAATAATGAAATTCAGAATTTAAGCTACAATTCTATGACAGGCGAATTAAGCCTTAGCAACGGGAATACAGTAACAATTGAAACATCAGGCACAGACGATGATGCAGACCCAAATAATGAAATTCAAAGTCTGAGTTTTGACCCAGTTACAAAGATAATGAGCATTACAGAATCCAATTCTGTAGATTTAAGCAGTCTTGCAGGAGGTTCTAGTTCTGACGATCAAAATTTGGGTTTAAATGGGACTACGCTAAGTATTGAAGATGGGAATTCTGTTGATCTCACTGGACTCAAAAATGATGATGATGCAGATCCAAACAATGAGATTCAGTTTTTAGGATTTAATGCGGCAACAAATGAATTGAGTCTGTCCATGGGAAATACTATAACCATTCCTTCTGGAGGAACTGATGCAGATGCAGATCCAACAAATGAGTTACAAACATTGAACTTTAATCCTCTTACAAATGAGCTAGAGATTGTAGGTGGAAACAGTGTAATAATACCTTCAGGCGGAACCGATGCAGATGCTGACCCTACAAATGAAATTCAAGATATAGAACTGATGGGAACAGAGCTTTCTATCACGGATGGAAGTACCATTGATCTAGCCACAATAATTCCAATAGGCGGAACTGATGATCAAACATTAGAACTTCTAGGAACAGAATTAACGATAGAATCTGGGAATACAATTGATCTAGCACCCTTGCAAGATGGTACAGAAGATGCCGATGCTGATCCTGCAAATGAATTACAAACATTGAACTTTGATCCTCTTACAAACGAATTACAGATTGTGGGTGGAAATACGATTACCATTCCTTCAGGAGGAACAGACGCAGATGCAGACCCTACAAATGAAATTCAGGACATTGAATTAATGGGAACTGAACTTTCTATTACGGATGGAAGTACCATTGACCTAGCTCCGCTACAAGATGGTACAGAAGATGCAGATGCAGATCCTGCAAATGAATTACAAACTTTGAACTTTGATCCTCTTACAAACGAATTACAGATTGTGGGTGGAAATACGATTACCATTCCTTCTGGAGGAACAGACGCCGATGCAGACCCTACAAATGAAATTCAGGATATTGAGCTGATAGGAACAGAACTTTCTATTACGGACGGAAGCACCATTGACCTATCCACAATAATTCCTATAGGTGGAACTGATGATCAAACATTAGAACTGCTTGGAACAGAATTAACGATAGAATCTGGAAATACTATTGACCTTGCGCCGCTACAAGATGGAACTGAGGATGCAGATGCAGATCCTGCGAATGAAATACAAACTTTGAACTTTGATCCTCTTACAAACGAATTACAAATTGTGGGTGGAAATACTGTTGTCATACCAACAGGTGGTACTGACGCAGATGCAGACCCTACAAATGAAATTCAGGATATTGAATTAATAGGAACCGAACTTTCCATTACAGACGGAAGCACCATTGACCTATCCACAATAATTCCTATAGGTGGAACTGATGATCAAACTTTAGAACTCTTGGGAACAGAATTAACGATAGAATCTGGAAATACTATTGACCTAGCTCCTTTACAAGATGGAACTGAGGATGCCGATGCAGATCCTGCGAATGAGATTCAAGATATTGAGCTGATAGGTACTGAACTTTCTATTACAGACGGAAGTACTATTGACTTATCCACTATAATTCCTATTGGTGGAACGGATGATCAAACATTAGAGCTTCTAGGAACAGAATTAACGATAGAGTCTGGAAATACTATTGACCTTGCCCCACTGCAGGACGGGACAGAAGATGCAGATGCTGATCCTACAAATGAAATTCAAACCTTGACATTTGATCCACTCACAAATGAGCTGGAGATTGTTGGTGGAAATACAGTTACTATTCCAACGGGTGGAAGTGATGCTGATGCGGATCCAATGAATGAAATACAGGATCTGAGTTGGACTGAAAATGGGAGTACAATAAGTATTTCAGATGCTAACAGTATTCAAATAAATAGAATTGCAAATGCGAGCAATACTTCAGGCATTACTGTGGATGAACTTACTAATGAAATCATTTTTGATGTTGATGGTACTGAAAATGTAACACTTAAGAAAAACCTCAATGGTGAGATTATGTTGGATATTGATAATACAAATAGCTTGTTTGTAGGTAGAGATGCTGGCATCGCCAATACTGGAAATGCAAATAGCTTTCTTGGAACTAGATCTGGAGCAGAAAATACGAGTGGATTTGCGAATACCTTTGTAGGTCGCAATGCAGGCGAGAGTAACTCAGAAGGAGCATTAAATGTCTATATAGGTTCAAATGCAGGAAGAGATAATGAGTTAGGAAGTGCAAATGTTGCCATAGGTGCGGATACAGGACAAAATATGGAAGGAGATAAAAATATATTTATTGGTTCAGGAGCAGGAAATAATAATTCAGAAGATGAAAATGTTTTTATAGGAAACTTTGCAGGAAATAATAATGATGGTTCCAACAATGTATTTATTGGAAATTCATCTGGAAAAGAAAATAATGGGAGTAATAATGTTTTTATTGGGAGCAATGTAGGGCTTAGTCATTTTTTAGATGGCACATCAACCCTTTTAATAGATGCCGTGGATACTGACGTACCCTTAGTCTATGGAAAATTTAATGAAAACTTTTTGCGGATAAATGGGGAATTGCAGATCAGTGAAGAATATAGTTTCCCATTGATAGATGGTGCCGCTGGACAAGTGTTGCAAACAGATGGAGCTGGAAATGTGAGTTGGGAAACGGCTGCCACTGGTATGGATGCTGATGCGGATCCAACAAATGAATTGCAAGATCTTAATTTAGTTGGTACTGAAATTCAAATTACAAATGGAATCGGTATAGACCTTGCTGGAATAATTCCTACTGGAGGCACGGATGATCAAGAGCTAGAGCTTATAGGTAATACGCTGTCTATAGAATCAGGGAATTCTGTAGACCTAGGGCCTTTTATTTCCAGATGGGGCCTACTTGCTGATGGAGGAGGAAACGAAATAGGAATTTTATATGACAAACAAGCTGTTGTAGAGCAAGGTATGACAATAACATTAAGTGATCCTTTTTATGGAGGAGTTGCGATGAATGCAGTAAATAATTTAATGGATAATGGTATTGGCGTACAAGGTATTTCAAATGGAACAAGTGGCATAGGTGTACAAGGTTTGGCTACTGGGACAAATGGCATTGGAGCTAAGTTTGAAGGTAGGACAGCAGGCGTTACTTCGTTAGTGGAGACCCAAGCTGGCGATCCTGGTATCTATTACGGAATGCGATCTGATATAACAGGACTGGGAACTTTCGCTCATGTGGGACTCTCTGGCAGAGCGTTTTCTGCATTTGACAATTATGGAACACAGGGTATTGTCCAGGGAGGAGTAGGTATGACCAATAATTATGCTCTGCATGGAATTTCATTTGATGTAAATTACGGAACTGCTGCACTTTTAGAAGGCTTTGGCATATTAGAATCTACAGGAATAAATCTAGTTTCTTCATCAGGAAGTTATTCTGAAGGAATTTCAATGATTACGAATAGTAATTCAGCAACGGGTATCTACAATGGTGTACAGGGTTTAAACGTAACTGGTCAATATAATTATATAGAAACAGAAACACCAACGAGTTTTGCACTAGGAACTGCTACAGAGATTGTTACAGAGGGAGACGCACAAGGAAATGGAATTTATATAAATGAAGTTGCAAATGGACAACAAAAATATATAATTGGAAATGCTATAACAATCGATGGTTTTGATACCAATTCATTTATAACAGGTGATGCTGTAAACATTAATTCTCAATCAAGTGAGTATGTAACAGGACGCGAAACTAACGTAAATTCAAATTATTCCAATGGCAATGTTTCAAATGCCTTTGCTAATAATGTCAGTAGTGCTTATAATGGAAGTGCAGAGGGACCAGGAGTCAACGTAATGTTTAGCGGAACAGCAGGAGAAGACGGCACAGCAAGCAATGGGAACTTTGGGATGATATTAGCGGCACGGCAAGGAAACATATCACAGGGCATGAATATAACATCGTATGGCTCAGGAGCCAAAATCTATGTACAAGGAGAGGCTTCAGAAAGAGCCAACCAAGATATAGACAGTGATCTAAATTTATATGATGACAGTTTTTATGCAAGTAGCTATTCAAAAATAAGTGGAGGATCAGATGCACTTATGGATGCTGCGGTGATAGGTCTTAATACGACAAACAAAGTGGGTGCTCTCAAGGATAATTTTGGTGGTATTTTTCAAACGATTGGAGAAGGTGATTATAACTTTGGGCTATTCTCAAGATCATATAGTGTAGCCAACACAGACAGGGCGGTAGGAATAGAAGCAAGAGCAGTTGTGTCAAACGATGGCGATGGATATGGCGGCAGATTTTTCGCTACAAGGTCACTCGGAAGTGGGTTTGCAGTAGGATTATATGCTTCTGGTATAGACTTCGCAGCTCAATTTAATGGAAATGTTGACATTGTTGGTAATCTATCGAAGTCCGGGGGAACATTTAAAATAGACCACCCACAAGATCCAGAAAATAAATATCTAGTCCATTCATTTGTGGAAAGTCCTGATATGATGAATATTTACAATGGAAACATCACAACGGATGGGGATGGATATGCAACCGTAGAAATGCCAGGATATTTTGAATCGCTCAACGTTGATTTCAGATATCAACTCACAGTAATAGGAACATTTGCCCAAGCGATTGTAAAAGAAAAAATTGAAAATGGACTTTTTGTTATTCAGACAAACGAACCTAACATTGAAGTCAGTTGGATGGTAACAGGTGTGCGGAATGATCCTTGGGCAGTGCATAATAGAGTTGTTCCAGAAGTAGATAAAGGAGAAAAGAGGGGTACATATCTAACACCAGAATATTATAACGCAGATCCTTCAAAAGCAGAATATTTTTCAGAAGGAGATACAGAGAGAAATGCTGTGCAAAGGAATTCAAATAAAACACAAACCAATGTTGAAGATCTTATGCAGTCATTACAAGTCAATTCTGATAAGAAAGTAGAGGATAAAGCAAAGACTCAACTAACTGAAATAAGAAAACGTGCTCAGCAGTTAAAAGAAAAGTCTGCATCAGATCTTGATTCTATGCGCAAAGAGTTTAATAAAGATTAATTGTTTAGAACATTTAGGAGGCCTAAATACATTATTGTAAATAGGCTTCCTTTTTTTTTTATTTGAATTATGAATTGTTCACTTTCTTATTCCTATTTGATACGAATCTAAAAATGAAAATTCCTGCTAGTAATCCTAGCACCCATGTATATTTTTTCCAGACACCTTGTGTTCCTGCATCTATTTTTGAAGTATCTCCTATTGCTACATAGCCTGCCCAATAATACGGGTGCGTCAAGGAAGGAGCACCTGCATTTTGAATAAAATTTTGTTTTGCATTTGTGAGAGAAGTATTAATTTTCTGCTCGGATTTAATGTTTTCATAAAACCCAAGCATCAAATCTGAACTAGGTGCATCTGCCACTTTCCAAAGTGTCATTACAGAGCTAGGCACACCTGTATATGCAAAAGCCCTTGCTAAACTCATGACTCCTTCTCCTTTAGTCAATTTTCCTACCCCACTATCACAGGCACTTAATACTGCAAGAGATGCATTTAAATTCATTTCATATAAGTCCGCTGCTCTTAATTTGTTATTTGAATCGGTAGGATTAGGTTCTAATAAGAAACTTGATTCCATGGGATTGTTATCGCTAATCAATCCATGAGTTGCTAGATGCAATATTTTATATTTACTAGCCTCCCTTTTAAATAGACTAGGCGTAGTGTGTAAAAATGCATCTCCTTTAAACAAATCTACAACGCTTTGCACTTCCCTATTCGCTCCAGGAAGAGTATACACTCCAGACCGTACTAAGCTAGCAAGAGGTGCATTTGTGATAGTATCGAGGGTTTCAATGGAAGGGTTGTTATAGTCTGCTGAAAAGCCAGCAATAAATTTGTTAGCACCATGAGTTCGATTTTGCGCTATATGAACGTTTGCAGAATATGCATAACTGATATTATGCCTATTTAACCAGAGGCCTTCATCATTTTCATTTTCATATTTAAGGGTTTCAAATGGAATCTTTGAAAAGCGGCCATCTGGTGAAATTATTAGTTCGTCTTTAATGGTTATTCCTGCTTCTTGTATTTTACCAAAGAATGTAGCATATACTAAATGACTTTTTTCTCGCCAGTTATCTACATTAGGATCTGACAAGGCAGCGTATAAATCTATTAGCATTTCATCTTTGGAATCACTATAGTCAATCTGTAAGGGAACTACATTTTCCCTATCCATATAAAGAACGAATAACTGCTCTAGTCCTTGCATGATAGATAGAAATCCTCTATCACCTAGTGTTTCTCTAAAGGCATCAAAAGACACTAAGGGTTCTGTTCCAAAAATAGATGAGGCTGGTTTACCTCCGAAATCAATTTTCGAGTATATGTTCGTTTGTTCGGCAAGAAGATCTTCAATTTTCGATTGCAACACTGACACTTCATCCGCCTTATTTTGTGAGACAAGGCTTTTCTTTTCAGAATCCAACCTCGTTAATTTTATTCCTATAGAATCTAGCTGTTCAGCATATTGCTTTGGAATCGTCGAAAGATCTGAACTATTTAACTGTAGAAGAGTCTCTCTTAAGCCTATACTTTTAGAATATTCTATGTACTCAAATATGTTAGAAATATATTTTGGGTCGTTAGTTTGCTCGTATTGCTCGTAATTTATCTCACAAGCAACATCAAAGACATCTGCATATACTCTAAACAAATCTTGTCTACTTTGAGCATTGGGTAAACTTTGCATTAAAAAATCAAAATTATCGATATCATCCTGTATACAATGATCCGCTAATTCTAAATATTTTGGATCTTTAGATTCCTTATACTCTTTCCATGCGTAGTTTGCTTTATTAAAAATATAGGTTAAACAGATAATATTATCAATGCAGTCCGTTTTAAAAGAAGGGTTACTTTTTAAATCCATATTATCAAATTCTACAGAATTTGCTCTCAATGCATTTTGAATACTATTTAATGCTGAAGTATAATCCTTTAAATCTCGTTCTATATCACTTTTTCTTCGATATAGAGATGCAATTTCCGGGCTTATACCCGAAGGAAAAA
This sequence comes from uncultured Saprospiraceae bacterium, assembly GCA_937967615.1. Taxonomy (GTDB): domain Bacteria; phylum Bacteroidota; class Bacteroidia; order Chitinophagales; family Saprospiraceae; genus CALCMJ01. The sequence goes on along the minus strand of CALCMJ010000065.1, from coordinate 11,704 downwards.
CTTCATCTAAGATTTGAATTGACTCGTCTATTACCCTATGAGCTTTTTGGTGTTGTCCTAATTTAATATAATTCGATGCACTAATATCTAAAACTTTGCTACGCAAACCAGGTCCCAATTTGTCAAAATATTTTTCAATTATATTATTGGACTTTTCATAATAAGCTAATCTATTGGTCACAATCGCACCGTGCATAACTGCCGTATGGGTGTAGCCTTTGCTTAATATATTATCAGCAATACGCATAACCTCCTCATCCGCTTCTTTAGCTTTCTCGGTTTCCTGCATACTCACATATACATTTGCTATCCAATAATAGGATGCCATTAATTGAGGGTAATCAGGACCATACAATTCTATTAGTATTTCTTTAGATTTTAATACAGAATTGAGTGCATCTTTAAATCTACCAGCTCTCTTATAACAAGATGTTAAACCAAGGAGGGCATAAGCCATTCCAGAATCAGGTTTTTGGCCTTGCAAAGTTTTATACGATTCTTCATAATATTCGATTTGTTTATTCAAATCAGATAATTTACCATATGTAAATCCAAGTCTGGAAAGAAATAAATTTAAGAATTCGGAAGTATCAGATTCTGCTGTCTTTAAAATCTCTACTCCTCTATGATACATACTTAAAGATCTTGAGTAATCTGAGGCATTTCCATAATGTACTCCTTGATTGTAATAAACCATCGCATACAAACTACTAATTGTATCATTATGTTCTATGAGTATATTTTTAACCGTATCCAATTGTAGCAATCCTTCTGGTTCGTTCATATCAATAAGGCTGTATGCATATATATTCCTAATCTCTGCAGACCGTTTCCAGTTAGCTATACTGTCAAAAAGCCTCATAGCTTCCTTGTACTTCTTAAACATTCCATCAAACTCTCTATAACCCTCTAAACTATCTCCAATAGCAAATAGTCTTTCTCCTAAAGCTGATAGTCTCTTATACTCTATAGAGTCAATACTTTCTCCTGAAGGGAGAAGAATTTCTTGGGCAATACTGGAATGGACTGTGGACACAAAGAGAAAGATCAATACGAAGAGCGTACGCGATAAATTTGAAATGCATTTCATCTTATGGAATTTTGTTCTGTATCTAATCTAAGATATTATCAAAACAAATTATAATCTAACGCAGCTCCTTCTATCTTTTTAACAATTGAACCTGGAAATTAAACGCTTAATTTATTGGAATAGCTGATCAGAAAGAATAGTTTCTGCTTTTTGTTTAAAAGGATTCTGACTATCCTGAGTAATGGAATGAAAAACTGCTTTAGCGTTCTTATAATCTTTTGCTTTAAGATGATCTAATCCTTTATGCCAATGTGCCGTATATTCTAGATTTCCAGATTCACTTAGAATTATTTTATCAAAATAATGCTGAGCATTCTTATGATCTCCCACTTGTGAATATGAGATAGCAAGATACATGGAGAGTCTTGGGTCTGCATTTGCTTTATTGTTTTCAGATTGAAGTATAGGAATTGCAGCTTTATAATTTCCTTCATTATACAAGCGCAATCCATTTAATATTTGCGATTTTTCTACCTCGCCTCTTTGGCTTATCAGATCTGGATAGGGTTCAAAATGAGAAGCATAGAGTGCTTCGTCTGCGTCTGTTTTGGGTAATAAAAATAGAGCTGCAAGTGCAATGAGTCCTATGGCTGCAAAAGCGGAAACCCATCTGACAAGATTAAATTGTTTTACTACTGGTTTTGTTTCTTTCTTTTTCTCAAATTGCCTTTCCTCCTCTGACCACGTTTGCAATTTTTGCATCATTTCTTCTTCTCCATAATCTTCTATACCAGAAAATATTGTTTGGAGATCGTCCACCGTATTTGCGAAATTTTTGTCTGATAACATTCTTTCTTCAAAGCTTTGGATGGCTTTTTCATCTAACTCTTTTTTCCAGTATTTTTCTATCTGTAATATATCCTCCTGTGACAATTCCATTCTTTATAAATTAATGTTTTGTTCTTGGAAAAGGGATCTCAATTTCAATATACATTGATATTTTTTCTTTGTAATAACAGATTGGTTCTTATAACCTAATCGATTAGCAATGGATTCCATTGAAAATTTATCAAAGTAATAAAACTTTAAAATACTCCGACAGGGTTCCCCTATCTGTGTTAGCAATTTCCTAATTATCTCTGACCTATGTTTCTCGCTTTCGGTTTTTTCAATAAGGTTTATAGATTGGTCTTCATTTTGATTTTCTGAAAAAATAAAGAACCGTTTGTACTTTTGGTTTTTGTAATCTCTTAATACATTTTTCGCTATTCCATAAAAATATGTTTCTAAGCTGCTTTGTAGTTCTTCTATTTTACCCATCCTAACATTCTGGTACAACAAGAGAAATGATTTCTGAAAAATGTCTTCAGCATCATTAAAATCTACCTGATAGGTATTCTGAATCCATTGCAAGAATTTAGGTCTATAAGAAAGGTATACCTTCTTAATATCCGCTTCTTCGCCTTTTTTCAAAAGCTCAATGTCAGGTGTTTTTTGAATAGTATTAATACTCTTTATGGCTTGATATTTAAAGTTATGACTGGTTTTGGGTATTTTTCCCAAAATTTACGAAAAATCGTTTCATCTAAAATAAGTATTTCTCAATAGACTTTATTTCTAGCATAAGCATTATTATGATTTGAGAGTAGAGCAATTTTAAGAAAACAGATAAGACTGCACAATAGTACCCGTGTCAGTTGCATGGAATATCCCGAATTTTTGAGGGAGTCCGGAGGACCAAACGAAGTGGAGTATGGAATGGAACGACCCTCTGGAGCCGCTAGGCGAAAGAGGGTGACACCCAAAAAATAAAAATTCAATTACAAGTAAGTCTCACTATTTTCAAATACTCTTTCCAGTATCCTTTGCAGTGAATTATAATCTTTTGCAGAAAGCCCCTTCCATGACAATTCTCTTAATTTATGGACTTCCGGATAACATTTTTCTGCTGTCTTTTTCCCAAACTTCGTCAGCTTAACTGTTGTTTTCCTTCTGTCATCAGAATCAGAAGTCCTAAGCACAAAGTTCTTTTTCTCCAGCTTATCAATTATCCTAGAAATTGTAGGGTCATTTTTATATGCGGCCTTAGCGATTTCTTTCTGCGTCAGATTTCCTTGTTGATAAAGCGTATCTACAATCACCCATTGTTCAGGTGTAATATCAACTCCAAGATTTTTAAATGCTCGGGTAAAACTCAGCTTAACCACGCGCGTTGTACTTTCCAACAGGAAGCCTACCCTTCTAGAAGCTCTTTTTTTCTTCTTTACTGCCATTACCTTAAATATCTACAGCGTTCCTCTTAATTCTTGTTCTCTTTCAATTGCTTCAAATAATGCTTTAAAGTTTCCTTTCCCAAACGAATTAGCACCTTTTCTTTGAATGATTTCAAAAAACATAGTTGGACGTGGATTCACTGTCTTTGTAAATATCTGCAAGAGATAACCATCCTCATCTCTATCTACTAAAATTCCTAAGTCCTTCAGTGGGGCAAGGTCTTCATCAATTTCTCCTACTCTATCTAGTAAGGCTTCATAATAGGTTTCTGGAATGTCTAAAAATTCTACTCCTCTCTCTCTAAGCGCTGTGACCGTTTCTATGATATTGTCTGTTGCCATTGCTACATGTTGCACTCCTTCTCCCTCATAAAATTCTAAATATTCATCTACCTGAGATTTCTTTTTTCCTTCCGCAGGTTCATTGATTGGGAATTTGATTTTCCCGTTTCCATTACTCATTACCTTGCTCATAAGAGCTGTGTACTCTGTGGATATATCTTTATCGTCAAAGGACAGTATTTGTTTGAAGCCCATAACTTCTTCGTAGAATTTTACCCACTTATTCATGTTTCCCAATGCCACATTTCCTACCATATGATCTACATACTTTAGACCAGTAGGCTCTGTCTCAAATCGTGGATCCCATTTTCTATATCCCGGGAGAAAAATACCATTATAATCTTTTCTTTCTACAAAAATATGAACTACTTCTCCGTAAGTATAAATGCCTGATCGTATTACTTGACCATGCTCGTCCTTTTCTGTTGTAGGCGCCATATAATGTTTTGCCCCTCTACTGATTGCAGATTCGTAAGCCTCAGTTGCATCTTCTACCCAGAGTGCATTCACTTTTACACCATCCCCGTGCGCGTCTATGTGCTTTCCTACAATAGAATCACTATGCAATGGAGATGTAAATACTAATCTGATCTTACCCTGCCCTACCACATATGATTCGCTTTCTCTATTGCCTGTCTCCAAACCTGAGTACGCAACAGAATGAAATCCAAAAGCAGATTTATAATAAAAGGCAGCTTGTTTAGAATTACTTACATACAATTCCAGGTAATCTGTTCCGTTAATTGGCATTATATCTTCACTCACAACGGGAGCAGAATCTGTCATATATTTCATAGTAGCTATTTTACTTGCTTTGACAATAGTTGTCATGACAAATATATAGGAAAATGTTTGGAGTTCAAAACTTTAAGAGTACTTGCACTATATTTAGACTTATTTGGGCGAGTGCCACAGCCCATAAAAGGGCTGTGGCACCAGGCAATCCATGACTTCAGCCCTTGCGGGCTTGCCGGTCCTTTGGACTTCTTTCAGAATCATTCCTGCCTGCCTGATTGCACACGCAGGCAGGTCCTTCTCGCGGGACGCATAGTAAATATAATTATTTGATCGTAAGGATGGGCTTAGTTTTAGAACTTCACATTTAAACCAAAACTTAGGCTTAATCCCAGATCATCTGCAAAGTATCTTTGGCGATTAAGATAGTCGCGATATTTTATATTGAATAAATTGTCTGCTTTTGCGAAAACCCGAATTTTATATTTTGGCAGAATCAGGTTTGTTGAAAATTTTATACCTACAAGATTATAGGATGGAGGCGGCGGTGTAAAATCCTGATCCATTAAAATGTTTGTTTGTTCAAACACAAATCGATTTGTAATTTCTATTTCAGAATCTTCTATTCTTAAAGCTTCAGAAATTTTAATATTCCTTTGTGCTCGATAGGTAAGACTTCCATACACACTATTAGGGGGCATAAATATTAATGGAATATCATTCCCTCTATCCTGCCCTTTTATATAACTATACTTTACAAGACCAAACAACGAAGGATTCAAAGTAAATTGTGTTGATATATCTATGCCATAAATTGAAGCATTTGTTTGCCGGTATTTAAAGACAGGAAAAGCACCTCGAATAGTTAGACGAAGTTCTTCTTGTGGCTCCAGAAATATGTAATCTTTAAATCGCTGATGATACATTAATGCATTTAGACTAAATTTTGAATTTGCTAACCAGACATATTCCAGTGTATTCTTTAAGGCCTTCTCCTTGCTTAGATTTATATCACCCTCTTCAATTCCACTGACTCCCTGATGCAAACCACTACTATACAATTCGTTAATTGCTGGATTGCGCGTGGTATAGCCAAATTTCCAACTGATAGAGTGCGCTTTTGTGATTTCATTTTTTACAGCAAAGAGAGCGCTGATGTTGTTAAACCTATTCTCAAAACGTAACACCTCTCTTGGTAGTGTTGTACTTATCGTCAATGCATTTTGATATTCATAATCATAGCGTACTCCAAAATTCAAAAAGGTATTATGCACTACTCCTGAAGCTGTGCTAAACACACCACTTTTCCAACTAAGGTAATCAGGAATAAGAGGTAAGATGCCTGTTTCTGGATCATTACTATTATCTGTGAGAATATTTTGATAACCAAATTTTAATACCCAATCATCATTTAAATAATTAGAATATTTTGAATCTAGATTAAGGGTATATTGCCTTAGACTGAGTGCAGGGATTTCTGATCTATCGTTTCGTCTGACATCAAATTCCTTTCTATCATTTAATTGACCCGCAAGTACAAATTCAAGAGTTTGATTTTTTTTGACAAAATATTTTAGTTTCGTTTTTGCTAAATGATGGGAAACATGTTGCTTAGGTGCTTCTATTTCATAACTAAAATCGTCTTCTGTATTAAATGGGACTTCACTTACTAAGGCTGCTTCTAAATCTGTGAGATTTCCAATATGCGAGCCTCGCAATATTCCTAGGCGTGTATTGAATGTACTTAGATAAAAATCCAAAAACATATTCTCATTCCAGTTTTTCTCTAACTGTATAGACAGATTTGCCTCCTCCAATCCAGTATTATTTAATAGATAGTCTACCGAACTCTTATCACCAAACTTTTTGAGTGTTCCGCTTATACGCCAAGGCATTAAGGATGCGTATTTTTCTAGTCGTGCATTCACAGTCTGCCCTCTTCCATTTGTATCGTAAATATAATTTATCTGTCCATGTAGGTGCGGTTCTCTTTCAATTCGTTTCGGCTCAGAGAGTATAACGCTCCCTAGATTACCTCCTCCATACTCAATGGCACTTGCTCCCTTTATGACGCTTATCTTATCAGCAGCAAAGGGATCAATTTCAGGGCTATGGTCATTCCCCCATTGCTGACCACTCTGTAAAATTCCATTATTAAGAATCATAAGCCTATTGCCATACAGACCATGAACGACTGGCTTAGAAATTCCATTTCCATTTTTAATCAAATGAATGCCTGTTTCGTTTTCAAGCATCCCTGACAAATTTTGGTTTGCCCTATCTTCTATGTTTAGTCGATTGACCGCAACATTTGCTTGCTTACTAAAGTTCTCCTTCTGGCCTTCTATAACAAAGGTTCCCAATGTCGTAGTCGTATGTGATAAAGCTAGGCGAATAGTTGTATCCTGATCAATATCAAGATGTATCTTTTTCCCTTCACAGCCTATATGAGAAAGTATAAAATGGTATTCTCCCGGGCAAATGTTTTCAAGAATAAAATTACCCTCTTCATCAGTAGTCGTTCCTGATTGGGTTTCCTGAATAAAAATATTTACATAGGACAGGGGTGACTCAGAGGCTTCGTCATACACTACACCATCAACAGTTAATGTACAGTTCTGCCCACTACAAATAAAAGAAGTAATGAGTAAGGTAAAACATAAAAATATTCTCTTATTGCACATCAAATGGTATAGTGACTTTCACATCTGTAGCACCCTGTGCATTCGTTATGTCGCCATCAGACACGCCAGATGCAGTCTTTACAGGTTCGTGTCTCAGCGTTATGGTAATAGTTCCTGATCCCACATCTCCTGTAGTAAGTACAGTTTTAAGTCCTAAGGGATTTCCATTTCCATCTTCATCATCATAATTCACTGATACATTTGCACTACTCGGTTCAAAAAATAACTGATGTTCTTCACCTTCCTCTAATACTTCCATCCCAACGTCTACTGGAGGTGACACAGATTCATTCAACAAAACTAGAATTCCAGTGTAGGTCTCATTTGCATTTAGTGTACCAGCTGTAATAGTAGGTTCTTCTCCTCCAGCATCTCCGTCTAAATCTTTCCAACTCAGCGTTACAAGATCTCCACCTGCTGTATTTAGATTATAAATAACTGTTGTAATGAGTTCTTCCTCGTTAGGTATTTCTGGATCGTCTTTATCACAGCCGGTAAATACATAGCTGGCTACAATTAATAGCAAAAGGGGAAAAGCAATTTTTTTCATATTTATAGTTTTTCTAATAACAATACTCAAATTTAATAAATTTAATGCAACAATGTTGCAATTAGGCTGCTGTTCTGTTTTTCTCTTAAAGAGCATAGCTAGGCGCCTCGGGAAACTTGCTATCGCTAAAAGAAACGAATATAAAGATAGATGATTGTTTAAAATAAGAGCTTAAAGAACAGCTAGACCGTTTGAGCAAATGAACTCTCACCTAATCTAGAGTTTCTGTCCCATCAAACTTCTAGCATCTAGAAATCTCACCTTTGTACTCATTTCTTAGAATAGCGCTCTGAGTTTATAAAATAGACTCCAGTAAATAATATTACCGCCGCAAGAATGGACTGCGAAGTAACGAGTTCATCTCTGAAGTACCAGCCTACAAAAAGTGCAACTATAGGATTTACATAGGTGCTTGTAGCTACTTTCTCTGGAGAAACATACTGCAATAAATAATTGAAGGCAGTAAATGTGATTATACTACCAAAAAAAATGAGATACAACATATTTCCGTACGCAACTATAGAAGTATCTGTGATCAATGAGAAGGAAAGATCCTCTATACAGAAACTAATGACTAATAAAAAGAAACCGCCAGTGAGCATCTGAATAGCCGTGTTCAAGAAATGTGATTTAGGAATATCAACCCTAACAACAAAAAGACTTGCATAGCCCCAGGCGACAAGGCAAACAAAGCAGAGTGCAATTCCTATTATCTGATTCGTGCTATAATTAAACGCTTCTTGATCTATTAAAAGGTACATGCCTACGAATCCGAAAATCGTTCCAATAATAGACATGAGTTTAGGCGAAATGCCCTGTAAAATCCACATCATGAAAAGTAAAACGAGAGGCTGTGTTGCAACAATTAAGGACATGAATCCTGAATCCACATACTGTAATGCCCAACACATTAATCCATTCCCTACTGTCAGAAAAAGAAAGCCTGCAAAGGCTGCATTTTTAAATTGCTCCCTGCTGATAGATGTGTCCAGACCACGCACTTTCATGAAAATCCAAATAAATGCACCTGCTAGGATAAATCTTAATGACCCCCAGAAAAAAGGTGGCACCTCATCTACTCCGTAGGCATTGGAAAGATACGTTGTCCCCCAAATAAAATAGACCGCCAAAAAGGAGGCTATTATTAAGAATTTATTTTGGTCTTCTCTAATGGAGTTCTATTTAAGCAACAAAGCTAATACTTAATATCTCTTCTTTGTCAATTCCAATTCCCCATTCTTAATTCTTCATCCTTAATTGCCTTATTGCTTATGTTTGTCGAAGAAATTTCACTTTTTCTAAAAGAATGTTGATATTACCTGAATAATAAAAAAGGCATGCGTAGTTCTCTTCTCATTCGAATTATCACAATTCTTGGTATTTATCTAGGCTTAAAATATTTCGGTGGAGATATTGGCCGAAAGATCTTATACCCTATTAATTTATTCGTCACCTTTCTACATGAATTTGGACATGCATTAGGAGCAGTGATAACTGGAGGTTCTGTAGAAAATGTACAGGTCAATCAAGATGGGAGTGGATTTACTCGCACAATTGGTGGTAACCGAGCTGTCACTCTGATGGGTGGATATTTAGGAAGCGCAATATTTGGAAATATCCTTTTTCTAGTAGGTGCAAAAATGAAACCTCTTATTAAACCGTTCATTGGCATCTTAGCCTCAGGGATGATCTTTACAGCCATCTTTTGGTTTAATAGCGTATTTACAACGAGTTTCCTTATAGGCTTTGCATTAATTTTGTTTTTAATTATCTGGAAAACAAATTTTGGTCGAGAAGTTCTTATGTTTTTAGGTCTTGCATCCATCATCTTTATAATTCAAGACTTTAATGTAGGCCCTAGTTCAGATTTAAAAAAGTATGCAGAAGTCATGCGTGTACTTCCTGCCAACATATGGATGTACATCTGGCTAGGCCTTGCAGTCATCCTTTTCTATTTTAATATCAGGATTATTATGAAAGAGGATAAAAAAGGCCCCTTGGACGACGGAGATGACAGCTTCTTGAATATGCCAAAGTCTGCTTGAGAAAGGATTGAGTGAAGGAGTGACTGAGAGACTAGAAAAGCGTGTGTGTTCAACTTGTAATGGTCCAAGCTAATTGAGACATATAGAAATTCTGGTACTCCTTTAATTCCTAAAATTCTGGTTCAAAATTCTGCGAACATAATAAAACCCTTGAACCTCGGCTTAAACTCCTAGCCAATAGGTAAGCTTCGCTACAAGTGCTCTGTTCCGCTTTGAAAACTGAGAGAAATTATCAGTTTGGTAGTTATCAGTATAAACAAGGAAGAAATCTGAAACAGGAGCAAACCTCCATTGGAATCTTGTATTAATATTAAAATTTTCTTGTTGATTATTATACTGAAAAAAGCTGGTAAGAAAAAGCTCCTTACTGAAGGTAACATCTACTCTAGGACCTACTAACCAAAGATTAGCCGTTTCAAAAGGTGCATCAAATTGTATTCTGTTGAAACTATAATTTGTTGATACAGCAACATAAGGCTGCACACTATATCTAACTTCTCCTCTGATGCCATAACGTTTCCCACTATAGAACTGTCCTAAATTTGTACTGAAGTTATACGAAAATCTAGCCCGTCTATCTGAATTAAAATTCATTCTAAAATACGTGAAATTGTAATTTTCACCACCTGGAAGGTACACATCATCAGCCTGGATACCAGAAGGATCAAAATTGTCTAACAAGAATATCTCTTCATTATGAAGAGAAAAATTTAAACCCATATTATTATTGAAGTCCAATCTTGAAAAGATTTCGTATTCCGTTTCTACGTGTGAAAAGTCTTTTACATAAATACTTTCTTCTTTGCCAATCTTGTAAGTAAATCTTGTATCAAAACCCACTGAGATTTGAGAAAAAGGACTTTCTTTAGGATAAAAGTTATACCTCGCTTCTGGACTCATCATAAAGATATCCCGTCTAGGCACAAATCCAACTTCTGCATCAAAGCCATCACCTACAAAAAGATGTACATATTCTAGAGCATACTTACGGACTGTATAGTTTAAATTCAATACATGCGCAAATTTATGATCTGCGGCATTTGGAGTTATTGCTTTCATGAATCCTGCTTTCCCAGTCCACTTATTATCCATAGTTGCTAGCCTATACTCTAGTCCAGCAATTCTATCATAATTATCTACAGTTCCTGAGTAATCATCTGTATTAAAAGCTTGTTTGTTGACAAAGATAAATCCAATATTGGATCTACTAAATAATTTCTGTTCTGCTGCTAGTACTGAATAATTAAATGACGGAAGATCATTTTCTATCTGAGAAGCTGTCTGCATATTCAAGAGTCCCAAACGAAGATTCTCATTTAATTTACCATTCAGTCTTGCTCCTGCATAAATTGTATTTTGAATATTATTCCCCGTTGTTGTGTCCTGAGCAACTCCTATCCTTCTAGAAAAAAACGGATTCACTCTACCAAATCCAAATCCTCCAAATAAATCTGCGTTCTCCAAAAAGAATTGCCTCCTCTCCGGGAAAAATATTTCAAACCTATCCAAGTTAGTAACCTGCCTGTCCACTTCCACTTGTGAGAAATCTGGATTGATTGTAAGGTCTAAATTCATACTGGGCGTCAATGCAATTTTAGCGTCGCCTCCTACATTAAAACCAAAGTCTGCCTTGTCTTTTGCTTCATCTTCAAAATCTCTGGTCAAGGAACTCGCTGCATACGGTATTAAAACAATATTTGATCCTGCAGATTTAAGAGGTTCTACAAATCGCATCTCAGACATATAGGAAAGATCCATTAAGATTCTATTCTGAGGAATATTCATCCAAGAACTTATTTCTCCATGCTGCGAATCGTTCCTGTAAGTATTAAACCTCCAATTACTAGTTCCTTCTTTAAATCGAATTGCTTTAAAAGGAATTATTAACTCAGCAGACCAGTGGTCTTCAAATTGCTTTGCTTCTCCTGTCCATTTGTTATCCCATGAATCATCAAATGCTCCTCGGTCTCTACCGCCATCAGAAATCAGTGCCTCTCTTCTTGCACCAAAAGGATTGATTCCAAATACAAAGGCATTTGTCGCAT
>CALCMJ010000064.1 GCA_937967615.1 uncultured Saprospiraceae bacterium | reverse complement strand
CTTCTGGATGTCAATGCGTAATTTTTTTTCGACTTAATGAACGGAAATCTATCCTTTAAACATATATTCGCAATACCCCGAGCAATTTAATTCAATGAGACTTTTTTACGTAGTTAATAAACGTTGAGAATTGTACAAGTGCTCCTTTTTATTATTTCTTAGTTTTTTATGTATACAATCTATCACAGCACAAAGCTATGACCTTAGAGGATATTTTGGCGTGAGTTATTATCTAGGTGACTTAGCTCCTTATTCACATTTTCTAAGTTATGCAGAAGGGCATGCCGCCGTGGGTATTTCTGCTGGAATAAAATTAGATAAGGTCCTTACAATACACGGCAGATTTACTAGAGCATATTTATCTGGTGATGATAAAAATTCAGCAGGATCAGATAGACAGAATCGCAATCTCAATTTTGTATCTCCACTTTACGAATATGGCCTTTTTGCAGATATCAATATCAGTACTCTTATACCTCATTTTGATAAGTATGGGATCAATGTATATCTAACAAATGGAATTGCTTTATTTAAGTTTAATCCACAAGCATATTATGATGGGCAACTTATTGCTCTTCAGCCATTAGGTACAGAAGGGCAGGGCGTACCAGAGTTTAATAAAGCTAAGCCCTATGGACTTTTACAGATTGCTTTAATAACTGGATTGGGATTTGATTTTGCTGTGAATGAAACATTGAATTTTGGCTTAGAACTCGCTCCTAGGAAAACGTTTACTGACTATTTGGATGATGTAAGTGGTTCTTATATCAATTTTGATGAACAACTAGATGTACAAGGATCACTTACCGCAAATTTGGCCAATAGAACAGGAGAAAAAAATGGGGGAGTCCCTAAACAATTTATCACAGGTAGCCAAAGAGGAGATTCTACAGACGATGATTGGTACTTACTCACAAGTATCTATATGAGCTATAGATTCTCAACGAAAAGAGAAAAGGCAGAGCCTCAAAAAAAAGAATAAGCAAGTGTTTACATAAGAGCACCAGCAATACTCGCAGTAAGCAAACTTGCAACAGTTCCTCCAATCAAAGCAAGCAATCCAAATTTTGTAAGTGTATCGCGTTGTCCAGGTGCTAATGATCCTATTCCACCTATTTGAATACCTATAGATGCAAAATTTGCAAAACCACATAATGCGTAAGTTGCAATTATCAATCCCTTAGGAGACATAACTCCTGCAGCTTTAAATCCTGAAAGAGAAGCATATGCTACAAATTCGTTTAAAATTGTTTTCTCACCTAACATTTGACCCATAGAAATGATATCTGAATTTGGAGTACCTATTAGCCAAGCTATAGGCGCAAAAATAAATCCAAATATATACTCCAAGGAGAGCACTTTATGTACTCCATCCGTACTTGCAGCGATTACATCATTAAGCCCTGTGAGCCTACCTACGATACCAAAAAGATCATTTGCTAGATAGACTACTGCCATAAAAGCTAAGAGCATGGCGCCTACATTTACGGCAAGCTTGAGACCATCTGTGGTGCCCCTCGCTAAGGCGTCAAGGAAATTACTACCAGCTTCCGTTTTCGGGACGTGCATATCTTGTTTAACCTCATCAGGGTTTGATTCTGGAAATAAGATTTTAGCAGCCACAATCGCAGCGGGAGCTGATATAATGGATGCGGTGAGTAAGTGCATACCAAAAAGTGAGCGTTCTGCATCTGAGTCTCCTCCTAACATGCTTAGATACGCTCCAAACACGCCTCCGGCTATAGTTGCCATACCACCTGTCATAAGACACATGATTTCTGACTTTGTCATTTTTTCTAAATAGGGTTTGACTACTAAGGGTGCTTCTGTCTGGCCAATAAATACATTCGCAGCCGCAGCAAGAGATTCGGCTCCAGTTAAACGCATTGTTTTCCGCATAAGCAAGGCAAACCAATACACTACTTTCTGTAGAATTCCTAAGTAATAGAGGATAGAAGATAAGGCCGAGAAAAACACGATAGTAGGAAGGACAGAAAACGCAAAACCAAATTTTCCATTTGTCGCTAATTCTCCAAAAAGAAATTCTGCTGATTTTTCACTTGCGCTTACCATCAGTACAAAAAAGTCTACAATGACTTTAAATGCATCGCGCACTAGTGGAACTTTGAGAAATAAAAGCGCAAGAACGATCTGCAGAATAAGCCCATAAAGAACAAGTTTCCAGTCTATAGATTTGCGATCACGGCTAAATAAGTAACAAATCGCAATCATAGAAACGACCCCTATTAGGCCTCTAAAAATATTATACCCTATTTCCATAATTAGATTCTACTTATCTTCGATTGATTTTTTATAATATTGGAAATTAATAAACTTTAGCAATTTGGAGAAAAATGTACCATTTATCATAGGAATAACTGGTGGAAGTGGCAGTGGTAAAACGAGTTTTGTGCAGAATTTACTGGATACTTTCTCTGATACTGACTTGTCCATACTTACTATGGATAACTATTATTTCCCTAGAGAACAGCAAAAAGAGGATAGCGAAGGCATTAAAAACTTCGATTTAGTCTCATCTATTGACATTAATGCATTCGTAAATGACTTGAAGAAACTCTTAAGCGGAGAAACTGTAGAGCGTACAGAGTATGTGTTCAATAATGAAGAAAAGCAAGCCTCAAGAGTTATTGTAAAAAGTGCTCCAGTGATCCTTGTTGAGGGACTATTTGTAATGTCGCAAGCTGAAATTAGGAGCTTATTAAACTTGAGTGTCTATATACATGCTAAAGAGAACCTAAAATTGATTCGCAGAATCAAAAGGGATAAAACAGAAAGAAACTATCCTATTGAAGATGTACTCTATAGATACGAACACCATGTTCTACCTTCCTTTGAATCTTATATTGAACCTTATACAAATGACGTGGACTTAATTATAAATAATAATACTGGTTTTGAAAATGGGGCCTCCATTTTAAAAGTATTTATCCAAAGTAAATTGTAGAAATCGAATTATTTTAAGCGCTCCATTTCCCTTTTGATGAATGCATAGGTTTCTAGCTGAGATCTTATTGCTAGGGTAGAGTCTGTTTCCTTATACGTGTTTTCAAATTTATGCCCTATGACTCTAGCTTTGACATTATCGTCAATTTGAAATTGCATTATTACTTTAATTATCCGGTGTAACTTTTTGTCGTAAATAGGGAACATAGTTTCAATGCGACGATGCAAATTTCTTGTCATCCAATCTGCTGAGGATAAATATAACTTCTCTTTCCCGTTATTATGGAAGATGAATACGCGGGCATGTTCTAAAAAACGATCCACAATTGAAGTTACTTCGATGTTTTCACTTTGGTTTTTGATTCCAGGAACAAGACTGCAAATGCCTCGTACAATCAAACGTATACTTACCCCGGCATTGCTCGCTTTGTACAAGAGCTTAATCATCTCCTGATCCTGAAGGCTATTCATTTTTAGGAAAATCTTGGCAGGTTTTCCTTTTTCAGCGTTTTTAATTTCTGTTTTTACTAAAGACTTTAATAGAGGTTTTAAATTGTATGTGCCTACACCCAAATGTTTAAACTCAAATGCTTCTAATTTTTTAGATTCTAAAAATTTGATAAGATTAAGACACTCTTCGTTTATATCAGGGTTAAAAGTGAAAAGCCCAAAGTCAGTATAAATATTAGCAGTAATCTCATTAAAATTGCCTGTGCTGAGATAGCTATAAACCTTAGCTACTCCTTTTACGACTCTTCTTACTAGTGCCATTTTAGAATGGACTTTAATACCTGGTAGGGAATACACCACCTTTACGCCTTCTTTCTCTAATACTTCGCCCCACTGTAGATTTGCTTCCTCATCAAATCTTGCCTTTATTTCAATAAATACTGTTACCTGTTTCCCGTTATTCACAGCCTTTCTGAGCGCATCCATAATCCTAGACTTAGCTGCAACCCTATATTGAATAACCTTGATGTGGGTAACCGTCTTGTCCACAGCTGCATCTTCAAAGAATTGTATTACTGGTTCGTAACTATGGAAAGGAAAATAGAGCAGGTGGTCTGATTTTTCGATCTCATCAAAAATACTTCTCCTATTCTCAAAGCGCGGATAATTTACTGGAGTAAGTACAGTGTCCATGTGCTTTTCCAAGCCCTCAGTGGGAAAGCTAAATAAATTGGAATTGTTATGATATCTACCTTCAGGTAGAAGATCATAATCAGAAAGATCAAATGATTTCTGTAGATAATTGATTATCTCTTCTGGTGTTTTTCTATCATAAATTAATCGAGACGCTGGACCTACATTTCGCTTGTTTATACTTTTTTTAATCTTACTGATAAGGTTTCCGGAATACTCATCATCTATATAGAGCTCAGCATCTCTTGTCAGTTTTACTGAATATGTGTCACTTATTTTATAGCCTGGAAAGATATACCGAATTGTGTGTCTTACAATATCATCTAAGATTATAATATCTCTTTGTTTCGGATTACTAGGAGGGAGTTCAACAAACCTAGGAGTATCATTTGATGGAATTGTTACTATACCATATTGGGTAGAGTTATCATCCAGATCAGTCATGTCAGCTACTAAATAAATGGAACCATTATTTAAAAAAGGTTTGACCTTTCCTTTTATTAGGAGTACCGGTTGGACATATGGGATAAGTGCATCTTGAAAGTATTCCTCAACAAAATCAATCTGCTCTTTGTTTAGGTCTTTTCTTCTGAGAATATTTGTACCCTCTTTCTTTAATTCTTTGAATATATTTTCTTGGATAGAGCTAAACTCTTCTTGTTGGATGTTTACTATATCAAGACATTGCACTAGAATTTCTTCTGGGTCAAAGTCTATATCTTCTCTAGTCTTTTTTCCTGCTCTTAGCAGGGCTTTGTGATTAGCTATTCTTACCCTAAAGAATTCATCTAAATTAGAAGAATAGATCGCAAGAAACTTCATGCGTTCAAAAAGAGGCACGTTCGGATCTTTGGCTTCTTGTAAGACCCTATAATTGAAGGAAAGCCAACTTACATCCCTATGGATGTAGCGTTTATCTCTTTCTAGTTTATGGCTTGCTGTCTTATCCATGGGTTTGGCTCAATAATCTTTAGTAATACTACAAATTCCATTCCTATTCAACAAGATAAGTTCTGTATGTTTTAGTGGCTTTAAGAACCATAAGTCTTTATATATTAAGAATAGAATTATATAGCTGAATTTAGTTGATAAAATGAGGAAATGTCCCATCAAATCTTAGTTTTGTAAGCTAATCAAACGTCCTATGTCAAGAAGAAAAATAGCAGCTGGAAATTGGAAATTGAATTTATCCTTTGAAGAAGCGATGCAATTGGGTAGATCTATTGCAAATCAAGAAATTCCATCTGGAGTAGAAGTGATATTAGCAGCAGCATTTCCGTATCTCAAATCATTGGGAGAGATGGCTGTTCCAGTCCAAAACTTGCATATCGCGGCACAAAATTGTAGCGAACATGCAAAAGGAGCCTTTACTGGAGAGGTAGCAGCATCTATGCTTAACAGCATTCAAATAAGCCACGTGCTCATAGGCCATTCTGAGCGCAGGGAATACTTTGGAGACACAGATAATGTCTTATGCATGAAACTTCAACAAGCATTTGATAATGAAATCAATCCTATTTATTGCTGTGGAGAACCACTAAGAATTCGTAAGAGTGGTGATCATGTTTCTTATGTTAAAACACAATTAGAAGAAACAATATTTAAGTTAGATCAGGATCAGTTTGCTAAGCTCGTTCTTGCTTACGAACCTATATGGGCAATAGGCACAGGAGAGACAGCATCTTCTGAACAAGCACAAGAAATGCATGCTGCAATACGCGAAATGATATCAAATCAATATTCGCAAGAACTTGCTGATGGAATTCCTATTTTATATGGAGGATCTGTCAAGCCAGCAAATGCGAAAGAGCTTTTCTCGCAAAAAGATGTTGATGGGGGATTAGTAGGTGGAGCGTCATTAAAATCAGATAGTTTCATTGAGATTATTAACAGCTTTTAGTATTCTGTAGATCTATAACAGAGGTACATTTGTATCCAACCAACTCGTACGCTGAGAAATCCAGCTTTTCAAATACGCTATTTCCGCATCATAAGTTCCTGCTACATTCCTGTTAGGCCAGACATAGGTGTTTAGTATTTTATATTTTTGGTAATTCCTATAAGCCGCGCCAGTTTCTATGAGTTGATTGGCATAATTATCAATTGTTGCATTTACAGAACTTGTTGAAAGTACGCCTGTACGTAATTCTTGATATCTGGTTTTTACCTTAGAACTAAAGAATGGGTCTGAGAGCAAGCGCTTCCACCAAAAATGGACAAGCCATGCATCATCCGGACAATAGTTGTTATAATTAAATACCCAATTGTTGGGTTCGCCCCCTTCACAAAAATCTGAATTTCCAAATGCAATATTAAAATCCCAAATTGGTCCTATGTTTAATAAGCCGTTTTTATCCTTGTACAGATAAGTGCTTAATCTATATGCATCAGGATTATGAGCAAACTCATTTAAAATTAAATAGTCCACAAAACTTTCTACATCAATGTATTTTCTATATCCTGATTCTGGATCCATAAAATTAGACCCTGCAAGAGCAGATTCAAATTCTTTCATGTAGTTAGAAATATAATCGCGTTGTTCTAAACGGATATTCACCTCATTCGGATACTCATATAAGAAATGGGTCTGAGGAATGCTCGTTAATTGCCCTTCTGTATTATATGCAGATGCAATAGAATTGTAGTTTGTATAATCAAAGGGGAAACCTCCATTTCCAGATGTTTTATCAATCTTCAAAATATATCCCCCTGTCAGGTCTTCTCCTTCTATTTCATCTAGCTTCAGTTTATTAACATCAATACGTTCTTTATCCCTTTTTAACTTCTCCATAAACACATACACGCCTTTGTAGTCGCTATTGATATAGAGTTCGCATAGTTTTGTTCTACTCGCATATCGTCCCATGTTATTTGATATGTCATAGATTAGAACATTCCGTATTAATGATTTATCACTGTAAGGACCATTGAGTATCCAATCTTCTTCAATAGGCATTCCATATATGCTTGTATCTAAATCCATATCATCTGCATCGCGCGTTTCTAAACCATATGATTTCTTATCAAACATCGTGGAAGAAGATCCTCTTATCTCGATGCCTATCATACCTTCGTAATCTGTAATTTCTACGGAATCTTCTACAATATCTACTACCCGCATTGCTGCCATTGATTTAGGCTCATCAAAAATGGGATTCCCTGAGGTATTGATTTCTATGAATGGGAATTTGGAGTCAAAGCTGGGGTCAGGACCCTTGGGATTTGGAATCTCGCCTTTATCACTACAGGCTAACAGGAATATTATACTAGTGAGAAATGAGAAGGTAAACTTGTTAAACAGATTCATGTCTAAATTTACCAAATATTCTGGTGGGATTAAGTAGTAAATAACATCAAAAACTAGAAGTGAAGTAGACGGAGAGACTTGACGACCCAGAGAGAGCTGTAAAACTATAGAACCAAGCCTAATAAGCATTGAATTAACATTTCAATTACAATTTATTCAGGATCAATTTGCTTTTCCTTCTCATATTATTAACAGCATACATTTCCATATCTGTATAAGTTTGTATTATCAAAAATATATTACAATGCAATCATTTTTTATTACCATAGTTTTATTTCTTTTCTGTCAATTTGCTTTTGCGCAGACAACGTATTTGGATAAGAAAAGTAATACTCATTTGTGGGGGGAGTTAGAGCTAGATGAATTAAAAAAGGAACCCTTCGTTAGCTGGTATGATAAATCGTACAATGCCCATGTGTCTAATTTTTCTGAAAAAGATGCGAGTCAATTTGAGGACATCAGTGTCAAAATATTTATAGGCACCTGGTGTGGTGATACAAAGTATTTATTACCTCGTTTTATTAAATCCTGGGAGAGCATGGGCCTAGATATGAGTAGGGTAGAATTGATAGGGGTTCACAATTCTCTAGAAAACTACAAGCAAGGTCCTAAGGGGGAGACTTTAGATTATAATATACATAAGGTGCCAACTCTCA
>CALCMJ010000063.1 GCA_937967615.1 uncultured Saprospiraceae bacterium | reverse complement strand
ATTGAAGAAGCGGTCAGCAGGGGCATTCCATGGATACGTCTGAATAAATATTCGCTTTGCCAACTAGGGTATGGAGTAAATCAAAAAAGAATTCAAGCAACGGTTTCTAGTGATACCAGTAGTATAGGTGTAGAAGTTGCCTGCGACAAGGAAGACACAAAACATTTATTAGAGCAAGCAAATATTGCTGTGCCTAAGGGAGATATTGTGCGCTCAGAACGTGGACTGCGAGAAGCAGTAGATTACATAAAATATCCGCTTGTGATAAAACCTATTAATGGAAATCATGGGAGAGGAATAACGATTAACATTCAGAACTGGGAAGATGCTCTGGAAGGGTACAAAGCAGCAAAGCGCATTTCGCGCTCCGTAATTGTAGAGAAATATATAATAGGTGATGACTACAGATTACTTGTAATAAATTACAGACTTGTAGCAGCTGCAAAACGTACACCAGCGCATGTTGTGGGAAATGGGAAAAATACGATTCAAGAATTAATTGATGAGGTAAACAAAGATCCGCGACGAGGTTATGGACATGAGAAGGTCCTTACAATGATTACTGTTAATGAAATGACGGAGAATATTTTAAAGGCGCATGATTATAATTTAGAAACAGTATTATCAGATGGCGAGATCTTGCATCTAAAAGAAACAGCAAATCTCTCTACGGGTGGAACGGCGACAGATGTGACAGACATCGTGCATCCAGAAAATATATTTATGGCAGAGCGCATAGCGCGAGTGATAGGTCTTGACATTTGCGGTATTGACCTCATGACGACGGACGTGTCCAAGCCTGTTTCTGTAACCGGAGGCGCAGTGCTAGAGGTAAATGCAGGCCCAGGTTTTAGAATGCATCTTGCACCTACGGAAGGCATGCCTAGAAACGTAGCAGCAAATGTTGTGGACATGTTATATCCGCCAGGATCTACATCGCGTATTCCTATTGTTGCCGTAACGGGAACGAATGGTAAGACGACAACCACGCGACTGATTGCACACATGGTAAAGATGATGGGGCGCAAGGTGGGATATACAACATCAGATGGAATTTACATACAGAATCATATGTTGGATGTGGGCGATTGCACTGGCCCTGTGAGTGCAGAGTTTGTGATCAAGGATCCTACGATTGACTTTGCGGTATTGGAAACGGCGAGAGGGGGATTGCTGCGCGCAGGATTAGGATTTCATAATTGTGATATTGCAGTAGTGACGAATATTGCACCTGACCATTTAGGCTTGCGAGGAATAAATACAGTAGAACAAATGGCACGGTTAAAAGGCGTCGTTCCAGAAACTGTTTTACCAGATGGTTACGCCATCTTGAATGCAGATGATGAGTTAGTCTATAACATGCGAGACAATCTTAAGTGTAATGTTGCACTCTTTTCTATGGATGAAGACAACGAAAGAATTAAGCAGCATTCTAAACGTAATGGGCTATCAGCTATTTATGAAAACGGATTTATTACAATTTGCAAAGGCACATGGAAAATGCGTGTTGTGAATGCGGTAAATGTTCCCCTTACTTTTGGAGGTAAGGCCAGATTTATGATCCAAAACGTTTTGCCTGCAGTCCTGACGGGTTATATCAGCGGCTTTGATTTGCGAGATATAAAGATGGCACTCGAGTCCTTTATTCCATCACCTTCACAGACACCAGGCCGACTTAATTTATTTGAATTTAAGAATTTCAATGTCCTTCTTGACTATGCACACAATGCTGCGGGCATGATGGCATTGCAAAAGTTTATTGAGAAGTTAGATGGCAAGCCCAAGGTGGGAGTTATTGCCGGAATAGGGGATAGAAGAGATGAAGATAATATTGCGATGGGCAGACTTGCAGCGGAGATGTTTGATGAGGTAATCATCCGTCAGGATAAACATTTGCGTGGTAAGACAGAGGAAGAACTCATTGCCTTACTTACGGAAGGAATTAAATCGTATGATCCCAATATGGACATCAAAGTGTATAAATCTGAGAAGGAAGCAATTAGCCATGCGATAGAAAATGCAAAGCCGGGAAGTCTTATTGTTATGTGCAGTGATGTTGTTCCAGATGCGCTGAAGCAGGTAATGGATTACAAGGAGAAGGAGGCGAATAAATTGTATGAGTTTAGCACTGAGGAGGATATTCCTAATATGGGGTGAGGTGGTTGAAGCTAGAAATTAGACGCTAGATTCTAGACTTGGAAAAATGAAAGTTTGGCAGTTTTTGGTTTCTTATGATGGGTTTTATAGAGACACAATTTTTTAAATGTAAAATCTAAAATCTAGCGTCTAAGTTCTATTTCTTCTCTTGGGCGTGTCCCTTCAGTCGTTGCACTTCCTCAGGGCCGTTCCCTTCCTAGCTCGCGATTCCGCTCGGCCCCTACGGGTCTGGCCAGCGCTACGCTCTTATAATTGCACTAATTTTAACGCTTACAATTCAATATCGTTTTTGCATTTGATCTTGCACTTGATCTTGACCTTCCCTCCGCTGTCCACCATCCAGGCAACTCACGCGGGCCTTATTGATACCCTTATAATAAATGGATATCAAACCATATCTATGTTGATAATTTTGGTTTTAACACTAAGCTTTCATGTAAGCATTCAGAAAACAAATTTGTAAATTGACTTATGGAATGGGATAGTTAGAAACGGAAGCTAAGAACAGATAAGAATGCACAACTCTTCAATCTATTTGTACTACGCATTTTATCATAATCGTTATGATACATAAGGTACAGTTACTCACATAGTTTACACTTTTTTAATTCATAAATTTGTGATAAAAACACAAAATGAGTTTGCAACAAACAAGTGTAATGGAAGAAAAACAGAAATTTATTAGAGCATGGAGATCGAATCAAAATACGATGCCAGCCTTATGCGAAGCTTTCGGGATTTCAAGTCTTCTAGGCTATAGAATAATTAAACGATTCGAGGAAGAAGGAGAGAAGTGTTTTGAAGATCGTTCTACTCGTCCTCCTCCGTATCTTCAATTAACTCTAGCCCTATAGTGCTAAATATTATCTATATAATATATTTGACTAATGTTCACTAATTAGCTAACTTTGTTGTTATGGTTGATAAGATTAGAAATGTCAATTTATACAAAAGCTACTTCAAGGATTTCTATATTAAACTAGATAAAAAATCTAAAGCCAAGGTAGATTGGACAATTCAGCTGATTGAAACCCAAGAGTATGTACCAATTGAATATTTCAAAAAGTTGGCAGGAACAGATGGCATTTGGGAGATAAGAGTCAAGCACAGTTCAAACGCATATAGAATCTTGTGCTTTTTTGATGGAGGTAAACTAATAGTTCTGGAAAACGGATTTAGAAAGAAGACTCAAAATACGCCTAAATCAGAAATAGAGAAAGCTGAACGAATTAAAAAACAATACTTCGATGAAAAAGAATAATAAATTAAAATCTTTTGATGAGCATCTTGAAGAAGAATACGGCAAAAAAGGCACAAAATCTAGAGAGGTTTACGAGGCTGGATTTGAAGTATTTAAACTTGGAGCGATGCTTCAAGAATTAAGAACTAAAGAAGGTCTAACGCAAGAGGAACTGGCAGCAAAATGCGGAACTACCAAAAGCTATATTTCCAGAATTGAAAACAATGCTTCCGACATTAGGCTATCAACAATTATGAGAATATTCAGAGATGGATTTGGTAAGAAGATTAGACTCTCGGTGAATTGAATTACGCCCCAGAACAATAAGTAAACAATGATTAGAAAGAGTCTAACATAAAAGCATTTGAAATAATACTGGAGGTAACAAAAAATAAGAAAGTTTACTCTCCACTTCATTTGTGTGAGGTATCTTATCATAATCGTTATTGACCATATACATCGACAAAACAGATATTAATTTCAAAATTTACATTAATTGAAAATAGTTTTAATTTCTGATACACACGGCTTGCACAGCAGAATCGAAAGATTAGAAGGTGATATGATTATTCATGCTGGAGACATATCCAATAGAGGAACTAAAAGTGAAATTATTGAATTTTTAAATTGGTACGAAGTTTTAAATTTTGAGCATAAAATTTTCATCGCTGGAAATCATGACTTTTTTCTTGAGGATGCAATTGAACACGAGCTACAAAGCATCATCCCCAAAAACGTAGTATATTTAAATGACTCAGGAATTCAAATTAACAATCTAAATATTTGGGGATCACCAGTGCAACCATGGTTTCATAATTGGGCTTTCAATAGAAAAAGAGGTCTAGAAATTAAAAAACATTGGGATTTAATTCCAAACTCAACTGATATTCTAGTAACACATGGCCCTCCATTCAAAATTCTAGATAAAACAACTCAAAATCTAAATGTAGGATGTGAAGATCTATTAAATAAGGTTTTATTGGTCAAACCAAAAATTCATGTGTTTGGTCACATACATGAAGACTATGGACAATATAGTTTTAATGGCACCGATTTTATAAACGCCTCAACCCTTGACGAAAAGTACAACATTGCTAACAAACCATTTGAAATTATAATTTGAAAAAGAATGCTTCATAACAATAGTTATGACATTCGCTTTATTCAATTAAAAAAGGTAGTGTCAATTTTCTTTTCCCATTTTTGTTACGGTATTTCCTTAACAGTATTATATGTATTGGTCAGGTTCAGATTGGGTTTCATTTCTGAGTGAACACTCATTTTATAATTATATTCCTACTTGAAACTTCTATGTTTTAATCCTTGGGTCGAATTTGAAACTCTCTACTTTTTTTATTTTAATCTTCCCAAAATGTTTGTGATTTGGATTAATTAGGAAATTATACTCCTTGTTTATAATTGCTGAAGGAACTCTGAGTACAGGATATTTAGCTTCGTTTATCCATTGATCGCCAATTTCTTGACAATTTGAATAATTATCATATTCAAACCAATCTCGTGGTAATTTACTTTGATTGATCTCTTTAATTTGAAGTTGGCTTGGAATATCAATTACAATAACTGAAAACAAGCTATTCAATCCTTCACTTGTTCGATGAACAACATTTTCTAAACTCGCTAATGCTCTCGAGCTTGAAGTATAAATAACAAAAATTCCTTTTGAGTTCCATCTTCCAGGATAGCCAGATGCCTTTAGATCTTTCGACCACTTATTTAAAGTAATTCGGTATACCTTCATTTTTTAAGCTAGTGCACCGAACTCTATCCTTATAAGTTCTTCTTCAATTAAATCAACTCCTGTATTTGTATTCATCAATTTGATTGGATATTTTTCGCCTAATCCATATGCAGGTTTATTAAGCCAAGACATAAATGAATCCATTGTCCCAAAAATTTCGATGCCCTTTTTGAATAAATTGAGAAGTTTAAGTGCTATTTCACTATTACGAGGATTAAATTTCTTTTTCTCCTTTTGATATCTCAGCATTGTTTTCAATGAAATATCAAAAATCTCCTCCGCCAAAAAGTTTCTATTGATTCCTGAGATTTCAACTAGTTCAAAAAAGATAGATGAGCTTACCCCTTCGTTTGCACTTTTGACAATCGACAAATCAGATTTAATTGCCGTTTTATATTTGGATATTAGTTTAGCAGCCGTCATAATTATTTTTACCATACCAAAAATACGGAATTATGTCCATATTTTCAAGACATATTTCCAATAGACGATAATCGCTAACAGTATTATATGTATTGGTCAAGTTCAAATTGGGTTTCATTTCTGAGGGAATTCTCATTTTATACAATTATAAAGTAGAAAAATACCATAGCTCCATCGGAGCGACATAATTGTAGTATATATTGTTCTAGTTATCGCCAAGCTCCAGTGGAGCGAAACAGCTTTCTCAATGTTTAAAGGCACACACTCAGTGTTTTGGTAATCTTAAATACAATATTTAGAAAAAATTATTATTCTCCTACGCAACGTTTTCATATTTTAAGGATAGTTGATAGTGTAAGCATGCTGAAACATTGCCATAGTAAGATTCTGTGGCTTAACGCTTAAAACTAATATAATGCAAAAATCAATATATCTTTTAGCAGTTTCATTCCTTCTACTCTTCACAAGTTCGTGCAGAAAAGACAGTTTTATTGATACAATAGACAAAGAGAAACCAGAGGTAGAGATAGTAAACTTTGTAGAAGCAAGAGTACAGGGTGTTGTAGTGGATAATGAAAATAATGCCTTGGGTGATGTTTCTGTAAGATGGGGATCTAAGAATGTACGTACTGATGAAAATGGAGTATTTATTTTAAGTTCTGTTGTGAAGGAAAGGAATGCCCGACTTGAAATCTCCAAGGAAGGTTTTTTTACAAGTAGACAGATTTTACAAACCTTTCCAGGAGAGAAAACCCAAACCAAAGTGCAACTGATACCAAGAGAATGGTCAGGCAGGTTCTCTTCTCAAGAGAATGGTGAAATAGTAACAAATGGTGGTGGGCAAATAGATTTTACTGCAGGCGGCTTTGTAAGTGAGGATGGAAACCCCTATGTAGGGGATGTAAATGTCTATGCATATTATTTAGACCCTAGTAGAGAGGATTTATCTGAGCTCATGACAGGAAACTTATTAGCCCGTAATACAACCAATGAAATGCAAGTTCTTCAAAGTTATGGAATGATGAATGTGGAGCTGGAAGACGAACAAGGAAGGAAACTACAAATTTCAAAAGCAGCAAGAATCACATCACCAATTCCAGACAAACTTTTAAACAACGCACCAGAAAGTATTCCCTTATGGTATTATGATCTAGAAGATGATTTGTGGAAAGAGGAAGGAAAAGCAAACTTAGATGGCAATTCTTATGTGGGTGAAGTAAATCATTTTACTTGGTGGAACTGTGATGTGCCTGAATATTTTATTTACTTAGAAGGAAAGATCAACCCTATTCGTGGGAGCTACTGGGATCATCACGTAAGAGTGACAATTATCTCTACTGGAGCATCCGCAGTAGCGAGCGTAACACAGGAAGGTAGATTTGCAGGCTTTGTCCCAAAAGGAGAGATGCTACTTTTGGAAATTTTAAATACCTGCTTTGATGTAATACATTCTGAAACGATAGGCGGCTTTGAAGAAGATACTGTACTTCCAAGTATTACAGTAAATGCACCACCAGACGAATGGTATCTTATTTCTGGATCACTCGTAGACTGTGATGAGAATCCAGTAAGTAATGGCTATGTGTCCATCAATTATGCGAATCAAAGTAGAATTATTTTTGTGGACGAAGGAGGAATGTTTGCAGAGGTGTTCCCCAAGTGTGTTGATAATCAAGTAATAGCTACTGGAATTGATCTTGAAAACTTATTAAGTAGTTTGTCCGTTTATGCCACCTTGGATGAAGATTTGGACCTAGAAACATTAAAAGCTTGTGATGAGCTAGGGGGAGAATTTTCTATCTCTTTAAATGGGGAGTCTTTGATGGGTCAGCCTTGCACAATGCGTATTGAAAGTATTTCTCCTACCCAAGAAAGATATGACATTACACTTGTACATCCACAAGAGAACGGGACAGTTATATATCTCCTTTATATTGGAAACTCTGATATAGCTGATCCTACAAATTGGTCCTCAATAGGATTTCAAGATAACCAGAGAATTGTTCAAGGAGATCCAGAATTTATATTTGATATTAAAATAGGGGCGCCTATAACTGTTGAGATTTTAGAAAACACAAGAGTACCAGGAGATACGTTTCATTTTGTTTCAAAAGTGAGTGCAGTAAATATATTAACTGGACAAGAATTGGATAACGCAGATTTAGAAATTATGGCGATCATTCAATAGTAAGGCAATGAAAATACAACGTTAAGGATATTCCATTATGTAGAGAAATAAAGCACGAGTTGGATACTAGAGACTTAGTAAAATATTGTATACAAGGAAATAAGGAAGCAGAGAACCGCTTGTTTATGCGCTATGGGAACAAGGTGTATACAATATGTCTAAGGTATGTGCGACAAAAGCCAGATGCAAAAGATCTGATGCAGGAGTGTTTTATTTCTCTATTTAAAAATTTAAGTAAGTACGATGCAGAAAAGGGAGCCTTTGAAGGATGGATGTATCGGGTATGTACCAATGTTGTTTTGAAAAAGATACGAAAAAAGAAAAATAGTATTTCGTTTGTATTTCCAGATATTTTACCTGAAATCTCAGAGAAGCTTTTGAAGGAAGATTTTGATGAGATATCCACTGAGGTACTCTTAAAGACAATTCAGGAATTACCCGAAGGCTATAGACAAATTATAAACCTCCACATATTTGAAGGACTGAAGCATACTGAAATTGCAAATTGCTTAGGAATAAGCGCTTCAACCTCCAGATCACAATATGGACGTGCAAAAAAATTACTAAAAGCAGGTTTGGAAAACCAAATTGCAAAGAAGATTAACAATGAAGAAAGACGATTGGCTTAAAGAAAAATTAGTAGAACGATTTGATGCGTTTGATTCCGGTTTAGACTTAGATCAGGCATGGCAGGAATTGGAAGAACGTAGAAATCCAAAGCAGAAAAGGCGAGGATTCATTTATTGGATTCTTGGAATAGGATTCCTAGGTGGTCTTATGTTTACTTTTTGGAATAAGGATAATTCTGCAGCAAGTCTAAGCGAAACAATTCAAGTTGTTGAAGAAAACAGAGAAGACTTAGAGTTTACAAATCAAAAAGAGATCTTGCTTATAGAAAATACAAAAGAGGAGACTGTCGTAGTTGATGAAAGTACAGAAAGAAAAAATCGTATAATCCTTAAAACACAAACTCAGAATACTATTGGCACACAAAAAAAACAAAATCTTGAATTAGCAAACACGAATTTAAATGAGAGATTCTCGTATCTTTTAAATGATATTAATACAGGTTCCATTGCAGCTACATTAAATATGACAGAAGCAAATGCAACGACAGCTAAAGCTAAAGCAGAAAAAGAGGATATTATAATTGCAGAGACTTTTGCTGAGCGTAATTCTGTTTTTCAAGAAAAGAAAATTCCTATCGTCATAGGGAACTTAGGAATTCAAAAAGTGGAATCTTTAGTTTTTAGTGGAGACAAAAAAGAAAATCTAGTCCCTCCAGCTATTGTAAGACCGCTTAAAATATCTGCTGGACATAGTTTTGGTTTTAATTTTGCTTATGGCAAGCATAAGCGAACCATGCTTGCGATAGGCGAAGACGTTACTGAACTTATTGCAAATAGAAATTTACAAGAATCCCCATTGGACGCTATTGAGTTAAATATTTTTTACCGGAAAAGAATGCCTTGGACAAGTTATTTAGAATTTGGAATAGGGTTTATGCAGACAAGTTATCTTTTTGAAGACCAAACTCAGACAGTATCCTATAATCTTTTAGAAGACCAGATCACTGAAGTGCATAATTTCCCAGATGGTACGCAGGAAAACATTCTAGGAAGTATTTTTGAAAAAGAGACTGTGACACGTGACTCTAAGTTTTATCAAAATTTCCGACAGCTACATCTAAACACCTCTTTAGGAAAGGAAATAGGAATAAATGAATCAACAGGCTTGTTGTTTTCTGCAGGATTAGAATACAGTCTTTTTTCCCAAATAGAAGGAGTCTCTTTTGCGAATTCAGAAATTCTCTCCTATGGCAGTTTAGACAAACTTGGTTATAAGTCTGAAGGAGTTTTTGCAGGTTTACTAGGTTTAGGTGTTTATGGAAGGATTGGATCTGCAAACAAGATTGAACTTAGTTTAGCGGCAAAACAAAGTTTGAATAATTACAGCAAGAACACAGGTTTTTCAGAATCACGGAGTCATGTATTTGCTAAGTTATCTTTTGTAAGAAGTATAAATTAGATCTATGCAAAAATTATTACTAGCTTCTCTTTTTATGACAATAGGTCTACAAATTTTACTTACTCAAACCCCGGTTTTAGTAGCAGACTTTAACTCAGGAGAGGAGGAAAGTTTTAGCGCGCATAATTTCAACGGAATAAGCTATAAGAACAAGCTATTCTTTCCGATATTCTCTAATAGCTTAGGTCAAGAATTAGGAATGCTAGATGGAGATGAACTATCGGTTTTAAAAGATATTTCAAAAGGATTTTGGTCTTCAAAACCACAGAATTTTACTAAATATGAAGGACTCTTATATTTTACAGCCATTGATGAAATGGGCTCAGCACTTTACCGAACGGATGGAACGAGTGGAGGCACACAGTTAGCTTTCAGGCCTCCAGCGTCAAACCCAACAAATAAAATTGAAGGTCTTATTGTCTCTAAAGAAGGTCTTCTCTATTTTACACGTGAGGGTAAATTGTATGCATATGATAATGTGGAATTCAAGAAGATCTTTGATGGTATAAGTTTTGATAACAATTATTGTCAATATAAGGATGGAATTGTTTTTTTAAAACAGCACTCAAATACATTTAGATTATATGAGATAAAAGGAATGCAAATAGAAGAGTTAGGAGAAGCAGGTTTTACTGGCAGCACAAAAGAAGTATTTGGAATAAGTCCTGTGCAAAGAGGAATTTTATACGGAATTGCAGATAAGACAAATGGAACGATACATGAAACATTTGTTTATGATAAAGATGAAAAGGAAGTTTATTCTCTAACAGAGAATATTGAGACAAAAAAAAGAATAAAATTCTTTGATGGCGAGAAAGCCTTAGTCTGGAGAGGAGGAGAAGGTTATTTTGCGACGGATGGATATAAGGAAGAACTTTTGTACGAAACAAATAATACAACGGCACCTTTTGGAGATGATATTTACAGCATTGCAAAGGATGACAAAATGATTTTTCAAGCAGACAAAACGTCGATTGATGATTTTCTTATGCATACGGACGGAACAAGCCTGGGGACGAAGGAGTTATTTGATATAGACTATCGCTTATCCAATCTTTTGGAACAAGAGAACTTTGCTTTTTTCGCTACCGGAACGTTTAATAATAATTTTGCAAAGGTGTATTACTTGGATCTAAATGACGGTTCCTATACAAATATTTATACCTATGATGTGCGCTCAGAAAGTGCGTCCATATTGTTAGTAGGTGTGTATAATGGTCGCTTATATTATTTAAGCAATCATGATGAAGAGGTAGGAAGAGAACTGTATTATTTAGAATTGGACGTAATCTCAGAAACAGAAGATGAAGAGCTAAGTAATTATGATATTGAGCTTACAGCAAACTCCATTAAGATAAAGACGGAGAAAAATGAATCCGTTCAATTACTGGTTTACAATATAGCAGGAGTTTTAATTAAGCAAGAGCACGCATATACTAACCAAGCAATACCTACAACAGACCTTAGAGGACTCTATGTGTTTAGTTTTCTCATTGGAGAAAAAGTTTTGAGTAAGAAGCTTTTTAGAATCTAAGCATATCCCAGGATTTGTTTTTAAGTCAATGATCCTGTCAAGACGCTTTTTAGAGAAAGACTGAAGGACAAATTCTAAGTTCAATATTATAATCGTAATTTTCGCGCAAATAACATTATAGCCGATTGCGTGATATCTATAATAAGGTCATCCAGAAATACATGGAGTATCGCTACCCACAGGTAGACAAGATGCGCACTGACCCTATGGAATACCAAAGGAAGATCTTATCGCGTATAATTAAAGAGGGAGTAGATACAGAGTATGGTGAGAAATATTGTGCGAAAGAAATACATACTTACCAAGATTTTAAAGAAGCAATTCCACTTGTACAATACGAAGACCTTGCTGAAGATATAGAACGCATGATGCTAGGGGAAAGACGCATCTTATGCAAGAGTAGGGTAAAATGGTTTGCCAAGTCCAGCGGAACAACAAACAACAGATCGAAGTATATTCCGGTTACAAAAAAGTATTTATTCCAAAATCACATCAAAGGGAACTGGGACGCGGTTACGTTTGTGCATAAGGGCTTTCCGGATAGTAAGATCTTTTCTAGGAAAAATTTATTAATGGGGGGTAGTCTGGAGAAATACGAAAAGAATCCAGAGGTGACGCTTGGAGATATTTCTGCGATTATGGTGACAAATATACCTCCAGTAGGCAGGCCCTTTTATACACCGGACTTTAAAACAGCACTTATTCCTGATTGGGAAAAGAAGATTGACTTAATGGCAGATATTTGCAGCAAAGAGAGTGTACATATTATTGCAGGAGTGCCCACCTGGTCCATGGTTTTGTTTGATAAAATATTGGAAAAAACTGGAAAGAGAAATATGCTGGAAGTATGGCCAGAGTCCATCGCCTATTTTCATGGGGGGGTGAGTTTTGATCCTTATAGGAAGCAGTTTTCTAAATACTTTCCGGGAGACCAGATTAAATATTACGAGGTTTATAATTCGTCTGAAGGATTTTTTGGATTACAAGATATAGCAGGCAGAGATGATATGCTCTTACTAACAAACAATGAAAACTTCTTTGAATTTAATCCACTTGAGGATTACTTAGCAGGCATAGATAATTCAGTAAATGTTTCTGAGGTACAAACAGGTGTAACGTATGTAATCGTTGTAAGTAATACGAGTGGACTATGGCGCTATGTAAATGGAGACACCATACAATTTACAAGTACTTTTCCACACAGAATAAAGATCATGGGGCGAACTTCTCAGTGTATAAATGTGTTTGGAGAAGAGTTGATGGTATCTAATACAGATAAGGCATTGGAGTATTGCTGTGCGCAGACAGGAAGTGAAATTAAAGAGTACACAGTAGCTCCTAAGTTTATGGAACAGCGAGAGAGGGGTAGACATGAGTGGTTGATAGAGTTTTCAAAAGCGCCTAGTGATGTGGATGCGTTTGCAGAAAACTTGGATAGACGTCTTCAAGAATTAAATTCGGATTATGCGGCGAAGCGGTTTAAGGGTCTTGCATTGGAAAACTTAAGTATAACTAAAGTTCCTACTGGTGTATTTGATGAATGGTTTAGAAGTAGAGGAAAGTATGGCGGACAAAATAAGGTTCCTAGATTATCAAATAACAGAGTTTTGTATAATGAGATTCTTAATTTTAAATTAGATAGAACTTCAATCTTATAATGGAAATAAAAAAGATCATAGAAGAATTAGGTGCTGCGAAAGAGGAAGCAAGTGATGAACTTATGGTAGAAGAAATTTCTGTGCGTGTTGCAGACATGCTGGATAAAAAGCCTGAACTTCTTATGAGTTATCTGTACAGATTAGATATAGAAGAATCAAAGATTAACCACGCTCTTAAGATGTCAAATGTTATTATGGCACCCAAGGCGCTTGCAGAACTTATATGGGATAGGCAAAAACAAAGACTGGCTACTAAGAAGAAATATAAGCAGGGTCCTATTGAGGGTTGGGAGTTTTGTGTCGTCCTTTCAGGACTCCTTTATTTATAAAACATGTAGAGTAGGATTAACATCCCACTCTACATGCGTGTCGTCCCATTGGGACTCTTAGGCAGTCGTTTTTTCCATCCTTCCGTCTATGTAGAGTAGGATTGACATCCCCCTCTACATAGAGTGTATCGTCCCTTTGGGACTTATTATTTATTCCATGTTTCTTGTAAGATTAAATCCTATTCTATTTGCTATCGATTCGGGACATTAACAATTTATATTAAAGCAAAAGATGAGTCCTGAAAGGACGACCCTCCTTTATAGATGGGTAATACCCATCTATAAAGTCTTAAGCGTTTAATATTGAGTCCCAAGGGGACGGCACGAATTTTTCATTTTTATTATTAACCTAGGATCCTGTGTCTTTCGTCCCTTTGGGACACTTACGCAGTGGTTTTTTCCTTCCTTTCGTCTATGTAGAGTAGGATTGACATCCCCCTCTACATAGAGTGTGTCGTCACTTTGGGACTCTTCGCTCTGTCCTTCCTTCCATCCAACTGGAAGGAAGGACAAATTAAAAACCTTACTTTTACCCCTCGTGTTAGTAAAAACCAAAGGCATAGTATTCAAATCCATGAAGTATAGCGAGACCTCGCTCATACTAGATATCTATACAGAAGAGAAAGGCCTCCGCTCTTGCATAGTAAATGGAGTAAGAAAAGCAAGAAGTAAAACAGCCAGTCTCTACCAGGTACTACAGATTTTGGATATTATTCTTTACGATAAGGATGCGCAAAAACTAAACAGAATTAAAGAAGCCTCTTCAGCATACTTATATCGATCTATCACCTTAGACATCCATAAAACCAATCTTGCCATTTTTATGATTGATGTAGCATCAGGTACAATTAAAGAGCATGAAGCCAATCCCGAGCTATATTCTTTTCTTGAAAGGTATTTGAGGTATGTGGATGCGACAACAGAAAAGATTTCTCTTTTGTCAATTAAGTTTATGTTGGACTTATCCGCCTATTTAGGGTTTACGCCTCTAGATAATTATGGGGGAGAGGAAGTATGCTTTGACCTTGAACAAGGGAAGTATGTTGCTAAAGAAAGTATAGGAGCTTATGTATTATCAGAAGAACAAAGTCAGCATTTGCGAGCTATCCAAAAGATGGAAATGGCGGATGTGCAGAGCTATACAATTCCAAAAGCAGAGAGAACGCAGTTGTTAGACAAATTGATCATATACTATAGGTTTCATCTTGCTGGGTTTAAAGAGCCTAAGTCCTTGGAGATATTTAGAAGCTTGTAGAGTTTTAAATTCAGAAGAACTTTCTAGAAAAGCAAAAGACGTAAGAATAATTAAAAGCCCATTGAACAAGGTTAAAAAAATAAAGCCACCAATATTTCTATTGGCAACTTTAAGGGTGAAAACGCTTTTAGTAAACCTAGTTCGTTTTCGATAATTGCTTTATACCTCCTTCCTGACGTTCTAGTTTTTCAGAATGTACTGTTCTTCCTAATGCATCAAATATGTATAGATCAGTATCTGCTTTGACATTAGATTTGAAATCAATACTTGTAGAGTTTGAAAACAGAACTGGAGATACTACAAAATCAGCATCTTGAATTTAACTAACTCTGGACTCAGAATCATGACTATTGATAGTTAGTTCAGGCATTACTTGGCAAGCAGTCACGCTGCTTAAATTCACGGAGATTGTAGGGGAGTTTCCATCATAGTTATCACTGAGTACAATAGTTATGTTTGTAACTATTCCCGCAATGCTTACTGATACATTAGGATCATTGGATCCTAAGAATATACCATAACTTTGTTCTTGCTGGTGCAAGGTGTTTACATTAATTCTGTTGGTCAAAGGAAAAAAAATATCCTGTTTTGTTTGTTTTTTCACATAGAAGGGGTAGTAAGGGAGCTGAAGGCTGTCGTGAGCTCGCAAAAACATCCAATTCGCAAAGCGAAAGAGAACCTTCAATTTTTATCTTGAGCGAGCTTGCGAGTGGAAAGAATAGCGAGGGACGGAACCCCTGGATGACCCGACCTTCTGGAGCCCTAGGCGAAAGAAGGGCACGCCCTAAGATATCCAGGAATACTGATAATGAATTTTATCTTATCACTCTTCTTGTTTCAAGATTTCATAAAAATGCACATCTATATTATAATAAAACCTCTGACCCACATACTTTAAGCCTATCTTCTTAAGCACATTTCCAGAAGCATCATTCTCTAAGTGTGTTACACCCACTATGCGCTCAAGTCCCAATGTATTAAAGCCATAATCCAAAATCACTTTAGACATTTCTGTCGCATAGCCTTTCCCCCAAAACTCTTCCTTCAGCCGATATCCAATTTCTATTTGCTCAGTCCCATCTATAGGAGTAAGGATAAACCATCCTATAGCTTTTCCGCTTTCTTTTTCTACAGCCATCCACTTCCCGTATCCCTTATCTTCCTTGTATTGGCTAAGACTTTTTTCCATACGCTCTAAAGCTTCTACTTCAGTGCGCGGTTTTGTGATATAGCGCATAACAATAGGATCTGATTCCAGATGAAAAAACAAGGGAAAATCTTCCTTGACCATCTCTCTTAAATACAGTCTCTCAGATTCTAAAAATGCCATAAGTAGAAATTTTAATTATTTTGAATACGAAATTAAACTTTCCAAAGTTATATAAGTCTTAGTTAGCGTAACCAATATTATTAATGTAAAAAATGATTGCTATGTTAAAGAACTTGTTTTTTTTATTCTTAAGCTGTGTTTTAGTTGTTGCTTGTACGAGTGACAATCTTCAAGATGCAGACGAAATGACTGACAATTTAATAGAAGAAATTTCTGTTGAAACTAGATCAGGACCCTCAGGTTGTTATGAGCTTGTATTCCCAATTTCAATAGATTTGCCTGACGGGACAAGCATTACGGCGGAGTCCATGGAAGAGGCAAAAACTGCTGTAAGACAATGGCGCCTTGATAATCCAGACGTAGAAGGTAGACCGCATTTAAGCTTCCCAATTGAATTGATAAATGAAGATGGCGAACTTATTACTGTAGAATCCAGAGAGGACTTAAGAGAAATAAGAAGAGAATGCTTGAAGGAGAATTATAATAATCCAAAAGGCAAAAGATGTTTCAGATTAGTCTATCCAGTAACAGTTTTATTTCCTGATGGAACGTCTGCTGAGGTAGCAGATAAACATGGAATGAAAATGGCACTCAGGGAATGGAAACAAAATAATCCTGATGCAGAAGAAAGGCCTATGCTAGAATTTCCAATAGAGGTAGAGATGAAAGAGGATGGATCAATAGTAGGGGTAGATTCAAAAGAAGACTTAAGGCAATTAAAAAAAGACTGTAATTAGAAGAATAGCTTTTTTATAGAAAGGGAGATGACTCATAAGAAACATCTCCCTTTTTTTATTTCTTTTCTAACCACTTCCTGGCGTTAATAAAAGCATGTACCCAAGGACTCACTTCGTCCTTTCTTCCTTCTTCATAATACGCCCAGTTCCAAGGATAAAAAGATCGTTCAATGTGCGGCATCGTCGCCAAGTGCCTTCCATCATCACTCACAATCATAGCAGTATTGTAATCACTGCCGTTAGGATTTGCAGGATAAAGATCGTATCCATATTTGGCAACGATATTATATTTTTCTTCGGACATTGGTAATGAAAACTTACCCTCTCCGTGCGAAATCCACACACCCAGAGTTGTACCCTCCAGATTGGATAACATGACAGACGTATTTCTCTGAATGCTAACCGAAGTAAAATTACTCTCATGCTTATGAGAATCGTTAAAGGTCATTTTAGATAACTGACTATGATTTGGATTGATAAGATCCAATTCCAAAAACAACTGGCAACCATTGCAGATACCTATAGATAAGGTGTCGTCTCTCTTAAAGAAATTACTCAATGCCTCCCGCGCAAGATCATTATACTTAAACGCTCCTGCCCAGCCTTTCGCAGAACCCAAGACATCGCTATTCGAAAATCCACCTACGGCTCCTAAGAATTGAATTTCACTCAGATCTTCCCTGCCATTCACAAGGTCGGTCATATGCACATCTTTCACATCAAAGCCCGCACGGAAAAGCGCATTTGCAAGTTCGCGCTCTGAGTTACTTCCCTTTTCTCGTAGAACAGCTGCCTTGGGCTTCTTGTTTAATTTTGAGAGATCAGGCAATTGGCCAGCAAAATTCTTAGGAAAAGTATATTGTAAAGGCTGCTTTTTATAATTCGCAAAACGCGCATCCGCAAGACCATTTCCTGTTTGTTTTTTATCTAAAAGATAGGATGTCTCATACCAGTTATCGCGCATTTCTGCAATAGAAAAACTATGCTGTTTTCCATTATGCTTAATGTTTAACGTAGGAATAAAAGAAGCGACTCCAATCTTATGAAACGCTATCTTATTTGTATTCAGTAACTCTAAAAGCCTTTCATCTTTCGCCTGAACAATCACACCCGCATTTTCTGCGAACAGAATTTTTATTAGGTCTTTTTCTTCAAGAGTAGAAAGATCAATATTAGCACCTATACCCGGATCAGAAAAACACATCTCTAGTAAACAAGTCAACATTCCTCCTGCAGAAATATCATGTCCAGCAGTAAGCATCTCATTCTTGATTGCCATCTGTAAAACATTAAATGTAGCCCCAAATGCTTTTTGATCTTTAATGCTAGGACAGACGTCACCAAGCTTATTTAAGGTTTGCGCAAAAGAAGAACCCCCAAGCTTGAATTCATCGCCAGACATATTTATGTAATAAATGCCAGCACCATCTTTCTTAAGCACAGGTTCTACAATCTTGTTAATGTCATTACAATGTCCCACTGTAGAAATAACAACGGTACCCGGAGCAAGCACCGTTTCGTTTTTATATTTCTGCGCCATGGAAAGAGAGTCCTTTCCTGTAGGTACATTTATACCCAAGGCAATTGCAAATTCAGAAACAGCTTCCACTGCCGAATATAATCGTGCGTCCTCACCCGGATTTTTGCAGGGCCACATCCAGTTCGCAGACAGAGAAACAGATTTTATATTTTCTTCAAGTGGCGCCCAGACTAAATTCGTCAGCGCCTCCGCAATGGCATTCATCGCACCTGCCTTTGGGTCTATCAATCCACTAATAGGAGAGTGCCCAATGGATGTTGCAATCCCTAATGCACTGCCATAATCCAAAGCCATCACTCCGCAATTATTCAACGGCAATTGCAGGGGTCCCACGCACTGTTGCTTAGCTACCTTGCCACCCACACATCTATCCACTTTATTCGTCAGCCAATCTTTGCACGCTACAGCCTCTAGCTTTAGAACTGCTTTAATGTACTCTTGAATGTCATCTTCACTATAAATAAGTTTTGAAAAATTAGCAGCCTGTGTCTCGTCCTTCATGATCGTTTTTGGACTGCTGCCAAACATATCACTCAGCGCAAGATCCATTGGACTTTTACCATCTGCTTTAAAACTAAAATTCTTGTCTCCCGTAACCTCACCCACCACATAAATAGGAGAGCGTTCTCTCTTAGCAATCTTCTCAAGAACAGCATAGTCGTCTGGACGGATCACAAGGCCCATGCGTTCCTGTGATTCATTGCCTATAATTTCTTTTGCAGATAGAGTAGGGTCGCCAATAGGCAGTTTGCTCAGATCTATCACACCGCCCGTTTCTTCCACAAGCTCTGACAAACAATTTAGATGACCACCTGCGCCGTGATCGTGGATAGACACAATAGGGTTGACAGAGTTTTCTACCATACCACGTATTGTATTCGCAGCGCGCTTTTGCATTTCAGGATTTGAGCGTTGTACGGCATTGAGCTCTATGCCCGTTGAAAATTCGCCCGTGTCTGCAGAAGAAACCGCAGCACCGCCCATGCCTATTCTATAATTGTCTCCACCTAGTATTACTATCTTATCTCCAGGCTTTGGTTCGCCTTTCTGTGCCTGCGATTCTTTAGCATAACCTATTCCTCCCGCTTGCATGATGACCTTATCAAAGCCTATCTTTTTTCCGTTTTCAGAATGTTCAAAGGTCAACAATGATCCCGTGATCAGCGGCTGACCAAATTTGTTTCCAAAGTCGGACGCTCCATTACTTGCCTTAATTAAAATATCCATGGGCGTCTGATACAGCCAGTCTCTGGCTTCCAATGCATTTTCCCAAGGACGGTTTTCTTTAAGTCTAGAATAAGAGGTCATGTAGACGGCCGTCCCTGCCATAGGAATGGAACCCTTACCTCCCGCAAGTCTGTCGCGAATCTCTCCACCGGACCCCGTTGCAGCACCATTGAAGGGTTCCACAGTTGTAGGGAAATTATGCGTTTCCGCTTTTAAAGAAAGTACAGAATCAAATTCACTCAATTTATAGTAAGTAGGCAACTCCGCCTGCTCAGGCGCAAACTGTTCTACTCTTGGTCCTTTTACAAAGGCGACATTGTCTTTATATGCAGAGACAATCCCATTTGGGTTTGCTTTTGATGTTTCTTTAATTAATTTAAAAAGTGAATGGGGTTTTTCTTCGCCGTCAATAATAAATGTTCCGTTAAATATTTTGTGTCGGCAGTGCTCACTATTCACCTGAGAAAAACCAAAGACTTCAGAATCTGTGAGTTTACGGCCCAGGCGTGTAGACATGGCATTTAGATAATCTATTTCTTCCTGACTCAGCGCTAAGCCTTCTTCTAGATTATACTTAGCAACATCATCTATCTCCAATACAGGTTCAGGTTCCACATCAATGTCAAACAGGCTTTGGTCCAGTGTATTATATTTCTGAGAAAGCATAGGATCATAATCTGCCGGCCCATCTTGTGTATCCATATATTTTTCTATCCGCACTATCCCTTGGATGTCCATGTTCTGCGTGATCTCTACCGCATTGGTGCTCCACGGCGTTACCATCGCGGCGCGTGGGCCTATAAAGGTTCCGTTGATAGATTCGCTTGTCACCGCTTTGGCGCCAGCAAAAAGCCATGAAAGTTTGGAATTTGTTGCGTCTGTAAGGGGCGTTGAACTTTGTAATGCAAATAAAGTGGAACTGTCCTTCCTAAAGAATAGGATCATTGTGGATTCAATTTAGATTACAAAGTGTAAAGCTAAATTTATCTGAGGATTATGAGAAGAACAGATGATGATTTTTTGTTATAAATAACTTGAACGAACAGACTGAGTGAAAAAGCTATAATTTCCATCTTTTCTCTTCTACCTATAGAGTCTCAAAACACCAAAACCCTAAAAACTCCTTTCCTTAGTCACAACTTCACAAGTTTCTGAAAAGCATGTCTTTCACCAGTAAGACTATCTACGAGCAGCACATAATAAATCCCTGGCTCCAATTCTTGCATGTTAATACGTATTTCTGGGCCAGTTAAGACTTGACTTTCGTACACTGCTTTTAATTCTTTATTAAAAAGTGTTATCAGGAAGCCGTTCATTTTTTCATGGAGTATAATTGAAAGCTCAGAAGAAACAGGATTGGGAAATATGAGTAAGCGCTTTGCATGAGGAGGAGAAAGATGAATTGTCTTGAGTATTGTTTTTTTACCATTCAGATCATAATCTATCAGTCTGAAGTATTTTCCGCTATAATCTATTTTTTCATTATCCAAAAACACATATCGTTGTGACTCATCTTTTTTTCCGATGGCTTGCATTGTGGTTGATGTATTCCAATTTATTGCATCAATAGATTTTTCGACTTCAAAATAATCTGTGTTTATTTCTGAACCTGTTTCCCACCAGATTTGAGGATAACCATTAGAATTTATTGAACCTTGAAAATCAATAAGAGTGACAGCTAAGCTTACATTGGGTTCTAGCAGCCACAATACAGCATCTTCTATAAGTTGTTCAAAATCAGGAAAGGCACCTGTGTAGTTCCCTTGCTTGTGTCCCAGAGAAGTATAAAATATTTTCGCCCCTGCATCATTCGTGCGTGTCCAAACAACAGGCCTTGCTTCATCATAGGTACTATCTCCAGTTTCTTCTACTTGTAGCACTTGATTTATATCAGGATTGATAAATCCATTTTCCCAATAATAATATTCCTCTTCTTTTACCCAGGGGAAGTCTATGTTTTCAGAACATGGATGCTCTATTAATTCGTTTATATTATCTACATGGTTTGAACTCGTATGATTTGGGTTTTGTTGCACACTACCTCCCAGTGTTTCTGCATACCAATCCCAGGTACCTGTATTGTTTCCGTTTGCCGTACTATGTCTATAAGTATCTGTAGCAGCATGTATTCCCATTAGGCTTCCTCCGTTTACATCTATAAACCACTCCAGCGCTGCTCTTTGACTGTCATTAAGACCACCATCACCAGAAGTGTTACTAAACACCACTAAGTCATAATTAGTAAGACTAGGAATCGTAAAAGAAGAACCATCAGAGTCCTGAGTCACTGTAAAATTGTGTACAGCACCAATATCTGAGAATAATGCAAATGATTGCGCTCTTGTTTGATGATCAAATCCTGTTGTTTCGTCATAATGCAAAACTTGGAATTGGGAATGTATGAGATTTGAACAGAAAAAACTAAAGCAAATTAGTGTAAACTTAAGATAAGGCATAAAGAGTTGTTTTTAATGAAAATATGTACACCTAAAACTATGACACTTAATTGTGTACTTGGCTAGGGTTTATCCTAGTTCTTTTAGTCAGGGTATTATTGGAGATATACCATAAAGTTTTTCCATTCTAAGGAAGAACTATAAAAATAAGCTCTAAACCCCCCACAACAAATTATTCTCAACTACCTTCGTAGCATGAAGACCTTTGAGCAGTTCAAAATCAAAAAGCAATTATTCAATGCACTCAATGACCTAGGCTTTGTAAATGCAACGCCTATTCAACAAGAATCCTATTCTCCTATTCTCGCAGGATCTGATTTCGTGGGAATAGCTCAGACAGGAACAGGAAAGACGATTGCCTTCTTACTCCCCATCTTGCAGGACTTGAAGTATTCAGAAGAACTAAATCCTAGGGTATTAGTTCTAGTGCCTACAAGAGAACTCGTTGTTCAAATAGTAGAAGAAATAGAAAAATTAACTCCCTACATCAACGTAAGAGTATTAGGTGTTTTTGGCGGAACAAAAATAAACAGGCAAAAACAAGCGATAAGCGAAGGGCTAGATATTATTGTTTCCACACCTAGACGATTATATGATCTTGCACTTGCAAATTCCATAAAGCTAAAAGCCATTAAAAAATTGGTGATTGATGAGGTGGATATCATGCTTGATTTTGGATATAAAACTCAAATAAAAAACATATTGGAATTGTTGCCTACGAAGCGGCAAAATATTCTCTTTTCTGCCACCATGACCACCTACGTAGATAAATTAATCGATGACTTTCTGATAAACCCAGTAAAGAAAACCATCTCCTTGAGTGGTACACCACTAGAAACTATAAGTCAGGAAGCGTACACCGTTCCTAATTTTTATACTAAGTCGAATTTATTAAACCATTTATTAAAAGATAAAGAAGAATATAGCAAAGTGTTAGTTTTTGTTGCAACGAAACTAAGAGCAGATAGACTTTTTCAAACATTAGATTTTGAATCTGAGCAGGCTGTAATTCACGCTGGGAAAGAACAAAACCAAAGAACAAGAACCATAGAGAATTTCACAAACGGCACGACAAGAATTCTTATAGCAACTGATGTAATATCTAGGGGAATTGATATAGATAAGATTAGTACTGTAATCTGTTTTGACACATCTTTCTACCCAGAAAACCATATGCATAGAATTGGGCGAACGGGTAGGGCAGAAAATCAAGGTAGAGCCATTCTTTTTTATAGCGAAAAGGAAATCCCTCTGAAGGATGCAATAGAGGACTTGATGAAGTATAAAATTCCACTCAAAGAATTCCCAAATGAAGTAGAAGTATCTAGCGAACTCACGCCAGAAGAAATTGGTCCATTGTTTTTGGAGCAGGAGGAAGAAGATACGTCTAGCAAAGAAGAAACTGCCTTCCATGAAAAATCTGCCAAAAACAGTAAGGAAAAGGTTAAGAAAAAAAGCCACAAACAAACCTTAAAAGAGCGATTTAAAAAACCGCTCAGACGTGGCGATAAGATTCAAAATCAGCGCAAGAAGAAGAAGAAAAAGAGATAGAGTCTCTATCTCTTTTTCTTCTTCTTCTCGACCAATCGCAGTGTGCGGAGAGAACTATATTGTCCTATTGAATTTTCCGCAGTTGAGTGGAGAGAACACGCAATTTTTTATTCTGCCCCGTATGAATTGATAAAGAAGTTACTAAGCTTTTTTTTTCTTTAAACTTACTTTTCCAGATTATTTGTCCACCCAGACAACCAAATCCATAAAAACTGCACTTATATGTTTATATTAGATAACAACTAAATTAAAAACCAATGAAAAAGACATTTACTTTCCTAGCAGTTCTTCTTTGTACAACACTTAGTCAGGCACAAATAAAACACATCAGTTATGGTGTAGGCTGGAGTATTCCTATCAATGCAAATATGGCTTTTGATATAAATGAAGATGGCAGAACAGACTTTCATATAAACAGGCACTTAGACGAACTAGGTTTCTCAC
Source organism: uncultured Saprospiraceae bacterium (assembly GCA_937967615.1). Classification (GTDB taxonomy): domain Bacteria; phylum Bacteroidota; class Bacteroidia; order Chitinophagales; family Saprospiraceae; genus CALCMJ01. The sequence continues at coordinate 622 of CALCMJ010000063.1, read as the reverse complement.
CAGAATTCATCGTAGGATGTATTGCAAGCCCGTCGGATTCAGCCTATGTAGGCTTTGGAGCAAGAGAAATGAGTATTTTCGAATATGGAGATGAAATTGACGGAACGGACTTAGGATTCTTAAATTTTATAGATGATGACAGAGGTTCAAACTGGCATAGAGACCAAGGATTCGCAGAAGGCTGGAATGATGGCGAAGTGAAGTATGTTGGATTTATACTTTTAGCAGAAGGTAATGGGGAAATAATGGCGAGTAATGGCTGGATGAAAATAAAAGTAGATGCACAGAACGAAGCTCTTGTTCTCCTAGCACTGGCATACGAAGAATCACTAAATGTACCTATTATCGCTGGAGCGATTACTACATCAACGGAAGATGTTCTTGAAGTAGAGTCATTTACACTTGCGCCTAATCCGGTGAGCGAGCTACTCAGTATTTCATTTGATTACAAAGGAACACAAACACTAAGTGCAGCTGTATATAATGAATTAGGTCAGAAAATGATTGATCTAAATAGACTTGACAATAAAGGGAATACGGCGATTCAATTAGATGTAAAAGGCTTAAACAATGGATCGTATTATGTTCAGCTTACTGACGGGAAGGCTATGCGAACAGAACG